>CANKWR010000083.1 GCA_947487525.1 Bacteroidota bacterium | reverse complement strand
TCTTATGATATGTTTCCCTTAACTACCCTCACCGAAAAGAAATCTTTTTTACAGGAAGCCTTAGATAAAGAGTACGTACTCTTTTTTGAACACGACGCTGTGCATGAATGCGTACAACTAATTCAATCAGAAAAAGGAATTAGAGCCGGCGAAGCCTTTACACTAGCAGATTTATAATTAATTGGGATCCTATTTTACAACAAACCTACCTAGCGCTAACGAGGGAACTTAAAGGGTAGCGAAGATTTTTAAAGCCCATCATATCGGCTTTTATACTACCCACAATAATAGCGCTTTCGATACGCACAGGAATATGGTTTAAATCGTCGGTGACCCAAATGCTCATTTTTTCACCTCCTTCAAACAAGGTTCCTTTTAAAAGTAAAGGTTTAAATTTTATGGCATTAAAAGTGCCATACTGGGTTTTTATACGCTCTTTACCAAGGTATTTGACATATACATTATACACCTGATTGTCTAAAAACAAATTAAAGGGAATTTTATCACCCACTTGGTATTTATTAAAATCAATATTGCGCAAATAATAAATGGAACTCACAACATCCTGCACGCAATTAGGAATTTTATAAACTCCCTCTGCACCAATTGCCGTATTGAGTTGTTGATTGAACACAATATTTTCCTGCTTTTTATAGGTCCCTTCTTCTATATGTCGAACAAATTTAATTGGCTGTAAATGAAGGGTATCGATGTATGATTCGTAGCGGTCGCGCACTTTAAAAATCCAATCATAACGACTATTGGATGTGCCTATACAGGTTGCATGATAGGCGGGCATCTCATTCATTTTTTCTTGCGTTAATGCAAATTTTGCAGTACCTGCATTAATGTATATTCCAATGACAGAATAGTATAAGTTATAATTGATTTCTTCCCCACTGTGAAATTTTTAATGCCACAAAAGTCATCGCCAGCTTTTATAGGGTGTACCAAAAATAAACAGACAAAAAAGTAAGCTGCTATTTTATGAATCATCTGATCAAAGTTAAGAGCGCTTTCGAAAATATTGTAAACGTAATAATATGAGTCCACCTAAACAAGCGGGAATAATTAAATTTAACAACCAAATGCCCCCTGCCGCTGCTAAAATACCCAATGTGTTAGTACTATATATTCCAAATAAAAGCAAACTCACTTTTCCGCGAATGCCCAATTCTGCGAGTGTTAAGGTAGGTATAATAGCAAGAATTAAAAAAAGAATCGACGTAAGTGCCATCAATGTAGGCGCATCAATCACTACGCCACACAAATTAAAAATTAACACATATTGAAGTAAAAATACAAGGTATCTAACCCCTGAAATAAGCGCAAGTTGCAGCAGCAACTGTTTAGGAATGGTTTGGATGGATTCTAGTAAAAAAACATATTTTGAAAAAAAAGAAACCTTTGCTAATTTATTTGCGAAAAATGGGATAGCTGCATAACAAATGATGAATAGAACAACTAAAAAAAATAAGATCCCATAAAACCCAGTTAAAAAAAATTCGGATAGTTGTAATTGCGCTTGTAATTGTAAGTGCAAACTAGGGTACATCCAAATAATTGCAAGGAGGCCTACCAAAAGAGTTACTAGCAGTTGGCTAGCACTTGCTACAAAAGAAAGCACCACACCTTTTAAACGGTTACCATCAGATAAAAGTATGGATTTACCAATGGATTCACCCACTCTGTTGATACTTGAAAATGAAACTGCTTGACCCGTTAATATGGCCGCGTAAGCAGCCCTAAAAGAAAGAGGCTCCAACCTATGCGTGAGTTGTTTCCATTTAAATGCTTCTAGTCCCCAATTAAAAGTGGTTAATGCAGTTATGAGCATTAGATAGCTAAAAGCGGTGCCAAATGGAATTTGTTGCAAAGAATGAATAAAAGTAGGTAGTTGCTCCTGCGCTTTTATTTGATGATAGATCGAATAACAGAGCCATGCAAATAAAATGGGCGCTAACAGATATTGAACAAATATGTTGAGTTTCTTATGCAGTGTTTTGGGAATTTAGATAATTGAAAATGCTTGTTGAGCAAAAGTAGGTAGAATCTCAAAGGAAGCTTGTAATTTCACATCAAATTGAAAAAAGATCAGATCATATTAGGTATTGACCCTGGTACCCAACTGATGGGATATGCATTACTGCGGGTAACTGGCAATACGCCGCAGGTTATTTTAATTGATGCCCTCAAATTAACAGGACAAAAAGATATCTATGCGAGGCTTGAAATGATTCATACCAAGGTTGTAGAACTCATCAAATTATACCAACCCACTACTTTTGCCATCGAAGCCCCCTTTTTTGGAAAGAACGTACAAAGTATGCTAAAGCTTGGTAGAGCTCAAGGGGTAGCCATTGCCGCAGCCATGCAAACGGGACTCTCTGTTACCGAGTACGCACCTAAAAAAGTAAAACAATCCATTACGGGAAATGGTAACGCTAGTAAAGACCAGGTTTGGCAAATGTTACAACGAACGCTTCAAATAGAAGTAAAGCCACAATACTTTGATGCCACAGACGCCCTCGCCGTTGCGCTATGTCATTACTACCAAAGCTCATCGCCATTAGCGGCAGCGGGCGGAAAAGGATTTAAAGGATGGGATGATTTTATTGCAAAAAATCCAGGAAAGGTTAAACTGTAAAGTAGCGTTTTACAATGATAAAGCAGCTACAATTTTACTTTGCACTAGCGCCAATAATTCCGGCGTTGCCTTCATTTTTTCTTTGGTGAAATTGATATCGTTGGCACTATTGATAGGCATTAAATGAAGATGCGCATGTGGCACTTCAAGCCCTACAACACTGATACCACAACGGTTACACGGAAAAGATTTTTCGATGGCAGCAGCTATTGGTTTTGCAAACACCAATATTTTTTGAAGGTAGGTGTCTGGTAAATCAAAAAACTTATCGGTTTCGTTTTTAGGAACAATGAGTACATGCCCTTCAACGAGTGGGAAGACATCTAAAAAGGCATAAAAATATTCGTCTTCCAAAATTTTGTAAGAAGGTATTTCACCTGCAATGATTTTAGAAAACAAAGTCATACAATAAAATTAAACGGTGATATTATCTACCCTGAATTTTAGAACGCCAGCAGGTGTTTGAATCTCTGCAACTTCACCCACTACTTTACCCATCAAACCTTTTCCGATTGGAGAAGTGCCTGATATTTTTTGTGCTTTAAGGTCCGCTTCTTTTTCACCCACAAGTTGATACGTCACCGTTTTTTTAGTAGCCATATTGGTAATAGTCACTTTGGTAAGTATGGTTACTTTACTAGTATCAATCGTTTTTGTATCAACAATTTTTGCATTGGCAATCACCCCTTCAAGCTGCTTGATTTTTGCCTCAAGCATACCCTGCGCTTCTTTGGCCGCATCATATTCTGCATTTTCTTTTAAGTCGCCTTTCTCTCTCGCTTCACCAATGGCTCTAGAGGCCGCAGGGCGGTCTATAGACTTCATTTTTTGTAACTCTTCACGCATTTTTTCAAATGTCT
>CANKWR010000082.1 GCA_947487525.1 Bacteroidota bacterium | reverse complement strand
GATTTTCCAAGCCATGCAAGGTTTGCAAATGGAGAATCAACCCATTGATATGCTTACGGTGGTGGAAGCCTTAAAAAAGCGCGAGCAATTGGATTTAGTAGGTGGGGCTTATTATATTTCTAAGTTAACCAATGTGGTGGTATCTACAGCCAATATTGATGCACATGCTCGAATCGTATTGCAAAAATTTATCCAAAGAGAACTCATCAGAATTAGCGGTGAAGTGATTGCGAACGCCTATGAAGACAGCACCGACGTTTTTGATTTGTTAGACGATAGTGAAACTAAAATGTTCAACATCACCAACAATTACTTGAAAAAGAATTTCGTGGATATTCAAAATGCATTGGCCGATGCTGTCAATAGAATTGATGAACAAAGAACCAAGAAGGACGAAATATCAGGGGTGCCAAGTGGATTTACTTCTTTAGACAGAATCACTTATGGATGGCAGCCAACCGATTTAATTATTTTAGCCGCAAGACCTTCGGTGGGTAAAACCGCATTTGCCTTGAATCTTGCGCGAAACGCTGCATTACACCCTACCAAACCACAGGCCGTAGGTTTTTTTAGTTTGGAGATGAGTGCCTCCCAGTTGGTACAAAGAATTTTAAGTGCCGAGAGTGAAATTAAAATGGAAAAAATATCCCGTGGTAAATTAGAGGATTTTGAATACCAACAATTACACAGCAAGGGTATTAAAAAATTAGAGACCGCGCCTATTTATATTGACGATACTGCCGCATTAAACATTTTTGAATTCAGAGCCAAGGCAAGAAGATTGGTCAATAAGTACCAAGTTAAAATGATTATTATTGACTACTTACAATTAATGAGTGGCTCAGGTGACAGAAATTCCAATCGTGAACAAGAAATTAGTAATATCTCTCGAAGTTTAAAAGCCTTGGCTAAGGAATTACAAATCCCCATCATTGCTTTATCACAGTTAAGTCGTGCGGTGGAAACGAGAAAAGAAAGTAAGATGCCCCAGTTGAGTGACTTACGTGAATCGGGTGCGATTGAACAGGATGCCGATATGGTCATGTTTATTTATCGTCCTGAGTATTACGAAGTAATGAGCAATGAAATGGGCGAAAGTACGCAGGGTGAAACACATATTAGAATTGCCAAGCACAGAAACGGTTCCTTGGACTTAATTAAATTAAGAGCTCGATTAGATATTCAAAGATTTGAGGAATGGGATGGAGATTCAGGAAGTCTTCCAGGACTACCAAGCAATTTTAAATCCACTTCAAGTTTAAATGAAGGCGGCCCTGGTGACGGTGGCAGATTCTTTATACAAGGAAGTAAAATGAATGGTGGCGAATTTGATGAAGGGATTAATGAGGATAGCCCATTTTAATGAATCGAACTACTTTGATTAAAAACTAGCCCATGTCGGTTCCTTATTTTTACGAAGCCCTTTTAACCAACAATCCTACTACTTATATTTTAAGTGAAGAAACGAGTAAGCATTGCGTGCAAGTATTAAGAATGAAGGCGGGCGACCGCATTGATTTAACCAATGGCATTGGGCAATTGTTTGAAGCTACCATTCAGGTGGCAGATAAAAAAAATACGACTGTTCAAATTGAAAGTATAAAAACCATTGATCGAGCTTCGCAAAAAATTACACTCGGTATTTCACTATTAAAAAATGTAACGAGGCTAGAATGGCTATTTGAAAAAGCCACTGAAATGGGAATACATACCCTAGTCCCTTTAATTTGCGACCATACGATACATGAAAGATTTAAAACGGAAAGAATGCAACATATTTTGCAGTCTGCCATGATTCAAAGTCAACAGGTATGGTTGCCTAATTTAAGCGAACCGGTTTCTTATGAAACATTTTTACAAAACTACGAGGCCCCACAAAAATTAATTGCACATTGCGAACCACAAGAAAAAATAAATATCAAAAACATAAAGATCGAAGATGATTGCCTTTTGTTGATTGGACCAGAGGGCGATTTTAGCCCAAAGGAAATTGAACTTGCTTTATCTAAAAATTATCAAGCCATTCATTTAGGTCCTACTCGTTTAAGAACAGAAACTGCAGGGCTTTTTGCCTTGAGTGTATTAAAAAAATTCTAACTTGCTGTATGAGAATTGTTGAGGTAAATACCCCTACCACCCTAAAATGTTTTATAGCAATTAACGCCTTCGTTAATAAGGACAACGCCAATTATATAAGGCCCCTTGACAATGAGGTAGAAGCAGTTTTTGACCCTTTGAAAAATAAATTATTTAAAGAAGGGGGAAACGCGCAGCGTTGGATTGTACAAGATGAACAAGGGAATTGCATTGGCAGAATAGCTGCATTTTATTATGACAATTATAAAAACAAGGGCACCGAATACCCTGTGGGCTGTGTAGGTTTTTTTGATAGCATCCACGACCAAGCAGTTGCCAATTTATTACTAGATACCGCCAAACAATGGTTACTCGACCATGGAATGGAAGCCATGGATGGTCCTATTAATTTTGGAGACCGTGACAAATGGTGGGGGCTGATGGTAGACGGTTTTGACAGACAGCCTATGTATGGCATGTCCTTTAATCCTGACTATTACGAAAAGCTGCTCACCCAATATGGATTTGAAAATTACTACAATCAATATTATTATCGCACCAATTTATTAGACCCTTTGCCTCCAAAATACCAGGAACGTTTTGAAAAATTTAAATCCAAACCCGCCTACACCGCAAAATATTTAGAACTCGATAAATTAGATAAATATGCCACTGTATTTGTGACTGTTTACAATGCAGCATGGGCACAACATGGGGAAGCAAAAGCAATTACCAAGGAAGCAATTTTAAATTTATTCAAGACCCTGAAACCGGTCATGGATCCTAAAGTAATTTGGTTTGCCTATTACAATGAGGAGCCCATTGCCATGTTCATTAATATACCCGACGTAAATCAATTTTTTAAATATTTTAATGGCAAGCTTGGACTGAAACAAAAGCTGCATTTATTGTGGATGAAATGGAGCAAACAAAATTCCCAACTCACCGGATTGGCTTTTGGCGTAGTACCAAAGTACCAGGCATTGGGTATTGATAGTTTTTTAATTTATTCCTGTTATTTGCTAATAAATAAGTTAAAAATTTACAATGAATATGAAATGGGATGGGCGGCCGATTGGAACCCCATTATGGTGAATATTTACAAAAATTTAGGGGCTAAACCCAGTAGGCATATGGTCACCTATCGGTATATTTTTGACCCCAAACTGCATCCTTTTGAACGCCACCCTATAATGGAATACAAGGCTTCCTAAATAACCCACTTATTACTATCCCCAATGTGCAAAAACGGGCTTAAATTTTAAGGGGATAATATGTATATTGCACGCCTACTATGGATAATTTCGTTGTTTCAGCCAGAAAATATAGACCCCAGAATTTTAACACTGTGGTGGGCCAGTCGCATATCACGACTACCTTAAAAAATGCCATTTTAAACAATCATTTGTCGCATGCCTTTTTGTTTTGTGGACCAAGAGGGGTAGGTAAAACGACCTGCGCG
>CANKWR010000081.1 GCA_947487525.1 Bacteroidota bacterium | reverse complement strand
GGGTTTTTATCATACGTTGAAGTTATTTACAAGCCACTCCTAAAACCATATTCATTCAGTGCGCGGATGAGCATATTTGAAACAGGCGGCTATAATGCAAGAATTTATGCATTTGAGCGAGATCTTTTATCCTATTATTCGATCCCAGCTTTTTATGACAAAGGTATCAGGCATTATTTGTTGGCGCAATATAAAATCACCAAAAGTCTTCAGGTTTGGGTGAAAACAATTTTTACCAAATCAGCACCAAATGGAGTTGTATATGGAAGTTCAAGTTTTGGAAATAGCTTGCGAAAAGAATGGCGCCTACAAATGATTTGGCATTTTTGAAATTCTATAAAAAATGAATGATGACGTATATTTGCAAAATAAAAAAAGATACATGAGCGACCAACAACAAGAAAACCCGATCAATATTGAGATATCTGAAGAAATGGCAGAAGGACAATATGCAAATCTTGCTATTATCACCCATAGTCATGCTGAATTTGTCGTTGATTTTGTGAACGTAATGCCTGGAACTCCAAAGAGCAAAGTAAAATCGAGGATTATTCTTACCCCTCAACATGCAAAAAGGTTGCTCAACGCATTAGCGGATAATTTAGAGAAATTTGAAGCTATTAATGGTAAAATAAAGGACACAACTGAACTCCAGATGCCTTTTCAGTTTGGTGGACCAATAGCGCAAGCGTAAAAAAGAAATTGATTGTTAAATCAATCAATTAACATAAAATTTTGGAAATCAATTTATTGATTCTACGGGAATTGCTTTGTTTATTTTTCCAATCAATCCTTGCAAAACCTTACCTGGTCCAACCTCTATGAAACTCGATGCACCATCTTTAATCATTTCTTCAATTGTTTGAGACCACCTTACAGGACCTGTAAGTTGATTTATTAAATTTAATTTAATTTCATCAGGTTCAGTAACTGGCTTTGCTACAACATTTTGGTAGACAGGACAAGAAGGTTTGTGAAAATGTGTAGCCATGATTGCTGCTGCAAGTTCTTCTTTAGCTGGTTCCATTAAAGGGGAATGGAAAGCACCTCCTACAGGAAGTTTTAATGCTCTTTTTGCTCCGGCGGCTTTCAAGCGCTCACAAGCGATGTCAATTCCGTGGTTTGACCCACTGATTACAAGTTGACCAGGGCAGTTGTAATTGGCGGGAACAACTACTTCGCCGGTTTCTTCCATGATTTCAGCACAAATTTTTTCTGCAATTTGATCTGACAAACCAAGTACAGCTGCCATTGTTGATGGGTTCATTTCACAAGCCTTTTGCATGGCGGAAGCCCGGATGCTCACCAATTTAAGTGCTTCTTCAAATGTGAGTGTTCCATTTACAACCAATGCAGTAAACTCTCCCAAGGAGTGACCAGCTACCATGTGGGGAGTAGCCCCTTCAATCATTCTAAAAGAGATAACGGAATGTAAAAATATCGCAGGCTGTGTAACTTTGGTTTGCTTTAAATCTTCGTCAGAACCTTCAAACATAATGTCGGAAATCCTAAATCCTAGGATATCATTACCCTCTTCAAAGAACCTTCTTGCAAAAGCATTGCCCTCATAATGACTTTTACCCATACCTGAAAACTGGGAACCTTGACCTGGAAAAACATACGATTGTATCATAATAGGTATTGTTATGCAAATTTAATACAAACAATAATTATTGTTGTCCGAGATAAATTTTTAAATAAGGGTGGTTTTTAGGCCACCCTTTCTCAATTTTGCTGCGACTAAACAAAAAAAATTGATATGGACAAAAGTAGTGAATATGTCGGACAGCCGATATTTACCCAAGTACTTTCTTTGATAGATGACAGCTTAATACAATCTGCCTGCAAGAAGCACAATGCCGACAAGTTTTCCAAGAAACTAAGTTTTAAAGACCACATTACTACGATGCTATATTGCATTTTTGCAAGATGTACCTCCATTCGTGAAGTAGAGACTGGACTTGAGTTATGTCAAGGCAAGCTTAACCATATGAATCTGAAAAAAGTACCCCCAAGAAGCACTCTTAGCGACGGCAACAAAAAGAGAACTAGCGAGGCCTTCGGCTCTTTGTACCAAAGCCTATATCAGAAATACAAGCATATTATCTCGGACAGCCGTTTGAAGCCAAGTATTGCCAGCAAGCTATATATACTGGATAGCAGCACCATTTCACTGTTTAAGGCCATATTAAAGCCTGCAGGTCGTAAACGCAATGATGGCAAAAGCAAGGGCGGCATAAAAGTGCATACCCTTTTAAAGGCCGATAGCAACATGCCCAGTTTCATAAAGTATACCGCAGCAGCCCTACACGACCAGCAGTTTTATGAATGCATTAAAGAATTACCCGACGGCTCCATCATTACCTTCGACAAGGCCTATATTAATTACCAGCAGTTTGAAAAATTTAACGAAAGGGGTATTTCTTATGTAGTGCCACAAAAGGATAATGCATACTTTAACGGTATCAAAGAACTGGAACTCAAAGACGATGAACCCGCTATTTTGAAAGATGAAATAATAGAAGTAAAATACACGGAAGCAGTAGAACAAACCAGTGTCAAAAGAACGATGCAACTCAGGAGGATAGCTTATTTCAGCGAAAAGCACATGAACACATTTGTATATTGGACCAACAATTTGGAAATATCAGCTTCAGACATTATTGCCATCTACCAAAATAGGTGGCAAATAGAGAAATTCTTTAAAAAGCTGAAACAAAACTTCCCACTAAACTATTTTTTGGGGGATAATGAAAATGCCATACAAATACAAATCTGGTGCGCCTTGATAGGACTTATATTATTGCAAGTATTATTCAATGAAAATAAGGCGCAAATGGCCTTCTCAATATTGGCATCAATTGTTAGTCTACACTTAATGAACTACATTGGAATTGCCACCATTATAGAAAAATACAAACAGAAAAAAATAAGAGCTAAACCTGATACGCCACTCAAAAAGAAGTCCAAAGAAAAAACACCCCCCTGTTTTCAAGCTGTAATCAACTTTTGAGCAATAACAATGCTTTTAAGACAGCAATTAAACTAATTTTGAATCATCTCGGACAACAATAAACAATAATCTTAAATACCTACTTAAACAACAAGTAACCCAATTGTGCACCTATTGCTAAAAAATTGAAAAAAGACAGATGTCTAATTGATTGATTACTAATGATTAATAAACATTTAAAAAAAACTTGTGCAAAAGAAATTACACGAACGGTTAATTTTATACGTATAAATGAGTGTAGTGTTAATAGATATCGTATAAGATTAAGGCTGCCAATTTCATGAAATTCAGAGTTTTTCATGAAATTGGCAGCCTTGGTTTGCACTCATTTTTATCGTTACCGGACCGGTTAAACGTAAATAACTGTGATTTTGAAGGAAGACTTTCAGACCAAACAAGGTTTGTAATATCTTTCCCAAAAAAGAAATTCAATTAGGTTTAATTCCAGCCTGGGTTCTGTAACAGTTTAGGATTGCGTTGCAAATCGTTGAGTGGAATAGGATAAAGGTAGTTTCGATCGTTCCATTTCCGTGGAATTTCATTCATCCATATCAGTTCG
>CANKWR010000080.1 GCA_947487525.1 Bacteroidota bacterium | reverse complement strand
AGGATGTGATGTTGTTTGGTGGCAGTATCAAAGAAAATATTGCTTATGGTAAACCCAATGCCAGCGATGATGAAATTATACAAGCAGCTATCAAAGCCAATGCACATGAGTTTATCAATAAGTTTCCAGAAGCCTATGATACCATTGTGGGTGAACGAGGTGTCAAATTAAGTGGTGGTCAAAGACAAAGGGTTGCCATTGCCCGCGCTATACTTAAGAATCCTGCCATATTAATTTTAGACGAAGCCACCAGTTCATTGGATAGCGAAAGCGAACAATTGGTACAAGAAGCTTTAGAAAATTTGATGAAAAACAGAACCTCTTTCGTGATTGCTCACCGATTATCTACCATTAAAAATGCAGATAAAATTGTGGTGATTGACAAAGGAACAGTGCAAGAACAAGGCTCACATGAGCAACTGATGCAAATGCCAAATGGCCTCTACAAAAAATTGGTGGATATGCAGTGGGAATGGAAAAGTTAGCTAGGAAGGATTTAGGATAGAGGATTTAGGCAAGAGAAGTAAGTCCTATATCATATTACAAAACGAATTACTTTTTTTGAATTATATTTGTCATTAAAAGAACTATTTGTGAGACCTATCCGACTAAATTTGGATAGATTGGTCTCATGGTATGGGATCTATATACAAGTTATAGCCAACCTTAGCAGACAGACAAGAATTAATAATTTCAGACAAATGAAAACAAATATATCGACACTTATAGCAGCATTATTGCTTACATTTTCAGTATTCGGACAATCACTTGATGGATATAAATATATTTATGTCCCGACAATGAAATATCAAAATGGCGAAGTTGATATTTGGGGAATAGCTGAAACAGTTAAAAACACTTTCTCAGAAAAAGGCTTTATCATTTTAACTGATGAAGTAAATCCTTCTTCAGAATCTGACATTAAAAACAATCCAGGTTCAGTTTTAGAATGTTTCATAAATCATTCAAATACAATAAGCATAACTGTCTTATCAGGAAGTAATAATGTAAAAATTACTTTAAAAAATTTCTTGAATGAAATTGTATATAAAAGTGAAGGTGATTGTGGCGCTGCCGATTATCGTCTAGCAAAAGAATTTCAAAAATGTACGAAAAGAGCTTTGGAAAATTTTCAAGCTATAAATTATTCTTTCGACCAAACTAAAACACCTGAAATAAAATTTCCAGAAGTTGAAATGACAAAAGAAAATGAAGAATCCATCAAATCATATTTAACTTTAAACAAATTGGATCCGATTGAAGGCATTTATAAGTCATATCAAAATAATGATTTGTCTTACTACAAAATTGGAATCATCAAGTCTAATGATAAATACAAAGCAATTATTTTAGAAAGTGAAATTAAACACTGGAAACTTGGACAAGTAAAGGCATATTTTGAACATAGTTCAATGAATGGATTCTATTCAACTAAATGGTACATGGGTAATAAAACATCTGTTGAAACCTTCGCTAATATGGACAATGATGCGCTGCTAACAATTGAACTTAAAAATCAAAATGGAGAAAAAAGTCAAAGTAAATTCATTAAAATGTTCCCATCAGCTTCTAGTAACATAACTTACAAAAAGGAAACTTCAAAATCATCAGGAAGTGGATTTTTCCTTTCATCATCAGGTATCATAGCAACAAACGCTCATGTAATTTCAGGTGCTTCCAAAATTGAAGTCGTTGTTTCAAATGAAATCGGAACATTCACTTACAAAACTAAAATACTATTAAGTGACAATAAAAATGATGTAGCGCTTTTGCAAATTGATGATAGCACTTTTAAAGGCCTTTCATCCATTCCATATGGACTGAGTGAGAAAGGTGAAGTTGGTGAAAAAGTATTCACAATTGGTTATCCATTAAATGACGTGATGGGAACAAATTATAAATTGACAGATGGTATTATTAGTTCTAAATCTGGTATCGAAGATGATATTAGATATTATCAAATTTCAGCACCTATTCAACCGGGTAACAGTGGCGGACCATTATTTAATAAGGATGGAACTGTAATTGGAATTACTTCGTCAAAGTTAAATAGCAAAGCTGTTGGGACAGATGTTCAAAATGTAAACTATGCAATTAAAGCGTCATACTTATTAAACCTTTACAACATGTTGCCGAACCCTGCGAAAATTGAAACAACATCACAAGTGGCAAACAAACAACTCCAAGACCAAGTAAAGGTTCTAAAGAATTATGTTTGTTTAATAAAGGTTTATTAAGTCAAATTCAGCGATATTTTTCACTCAATTACTATTCCATACTATTGGTAATTCATGAGTTATAGCCAACCTTAATAGACGAAAACAATGAATGAAGAAAGCGATTGGTACAAAGCGGCAGACGACAAATGGTATCTTCTAGCAGCAATAAGCAGGAAACAGAAACTTACAGACAAGGATGTAAAAAGAATAGCATGGAAACAAAGTACATACGAGCGATATATCATTGCGCTTGACTTGTTGGAAAGCGAGGGCGCTATAAGAATCGATAGAGATTCTGGAGAGTATTTAGAAACGGATAAAACTTTCGAAAAATGTAGTTTCTATCTTTCAGAGAAGTTAAGTTATTCAAGGCAAAGTTTCTTCATTAAAGCTCAAGGATGGCTTATATACATTACTGCTTTCGCACTTATTCCTTCAACTATTATCCAAGGATGGCAACTATCAATTAACATGCAAGATTCAGGCAAAGCTGATTCCACAGCCAAACAAGTAGAATCACTAACCACCAAAACGATTCCTCTCTTAGAACAGAGTGTCTACCAATTGCATCAAATGCAGGATACATTAATAAAGAAACAATCCACTTTAGAGAAACAAATAAAGCACCAATCAAACCTAAAAGTCATATCCGAACCGACATTGCTCCATTAGTGTTGCTAGCATAAACAAAACCTAAAATTATTATGACACTTAAAGAAAAATATCATCTTGTTAACATGGCAGCATTGCCATTCAGTGAAACGCTTGCACTCTCAACTGAATTAGCAGTAGATGCAGAGCATATCTTTATTGGTATTACCAATGGCAATAGTCTTTTAGCATATGACATTGGAAAGCCGACATATAATCAGCTTTTCGATATCGCTAAAACACCAGATAAAAAATTGGCAGAAAGTATTTATACAAACTTGCTTGCTGACGAGTTTTTGGCAAAGAAACATTTAACAGACCAACGAAGTGCAATTGGACTTTACGACAGCGATATGTATACGGTTTTTATGCTTTGTCATTTGAAATAAGGACAATAAAAATTCAGAACAATGCATACTTCGAAGAAAGGCTGGCTATAACAAGCGTTTGGCAAAAAAGCGGGTTCAGTGCTTAAATGAAGCTTTGTGCTTCGTATCAAGTTCAGTGCTGGCAGA
The DNA here is from genome assembly GCA_947487525.1 of Bacteroidota bacterium. Classification (GTDB taxonomy): domain Bacteria; phylum Bacteroidota; class Bacteroidia; order Chitinophagales; family Chitinophagaceae; genus Sediminibacterium. Next base: position 266 of record CANKWR010000080.1, on the reverse strand, counting down.
CAGTTTTGTGCTTCGAAATCCGCTTCTTCCCTAAGCTAGTGCACGCCTGTGGCGTGTTCAAGCAGCAAAAGATTTCTGAAGAATATTTTATATTTGTGTAAACATGAGTAGAAAGTATAAGTTTCATAACAAAGAAGGCATCTATTTTGTAAGTTTCGCAACTGTGTATTGGATGGATGTTTTTGTTAGAGAACATTATTTTCAGGTAATAATAGATAGCTTAAAATACTGTTCAGAAAATTTAGGAATGGAATTGTATTGTTGGT
>CANKWR010000079.1 GCA_947487525.1 Bacteroidota bacterium | reverse complement strand
TGGGCTGTAGTTTGGATTGGGATCGTACTTCTTTCACCATGGATCCGGATTACTACGAAACCGTTATAAAAGTATTTGTTGATTTATACAATAAAGGAAAGATTTACCGTGGCAAGCGCATGATTAATTGGGATGTGCGTGCTAAAACCGCTTTAAGTGACGAGGAAGTAATACATAAGGAAGTAAATGGAAAGATGTATCATATCCGATACAAATTAGAGCTACCTGGCGAGGAGTATATTACCATTGCAACGGTACGTCCTGAAACTATATTTGGCGACACAGCCATTTGTGTACACCCTAAGGATGACAGATACAAACATTTAGTAGGCAAGCATGCATTTGTGCCGATGATTAATCGTCGCATCCCTATTATTGCTGACGATTATATTGAAATGGAATTTGGAACTGGTGCTTTGAAAGTAACCCCTGCACATGATATCAATGACTTTAACCTTGGACAAAAACATGGATTAGAAGTAATTGAAACCTTGAATGAGGATGGTACCATGAACGAGGCGGCTCCCATGTATATTGGAAAAGATCGTATCGAAGTAAGAAAAATGATTGCTGCCGATTTAGAAGCGAGTGGCAATTTAGTGAAATTAGAAGACTACGTAAACCAAGTAGGTTTTAGTGAAAGAACAGACGCGATTGTAGAACCAAGATTAAGTTTACAATGGTGGGTAGATATGAAACAATTAGCAAGGCCTGCATTAGAAGTGGTGATGAGCGATGAAATACAATTTCATCCTGCTAAGTTTAAGAATGTGTATCGCCATTGGATGGATAATATCAAGGACTGGTGTATTAGCCGTCAATTATGGTGGGGCCATCGTATCCCAGCCTGGTATGACGCGGATGGCAATGTATATGTAGCAGAAAACGAAGCAGCAGTCAATGCGAAGTATCCTGAAACAAAAGGCAAAGCCTTAACACAGGATGCGGACTGTTTAGATACCTGGTTTAGTAGTTGGTTATGGCCGATTGAAGTTTTCAAAGGCATGTCCAACCCAAACAATGCAGAAATTAATTATTACTACCCTACCAGCACCTTGGTAACTGCTCCAGAAATTATTTTCTTCTGGGTAGCAAGAATGATTATGGCGGGCGAAGAGTATATGGGCAAGATTCCATTTAAGGATGTGTACTTTACAGGTATTGTGCGTGATAAGCAAGGAAGAAAAATGAGTAAGAGTTTAGGCAACTCCCCAGACTTATTAGGACTCATTGATCAATATGGTGCGGATGCAGTGCGTTTTGGCATTATGATTGCCTCCCCTGCAGGAAACGATTTATTATTTGATGAGTCAACATTAGAGCAAGGCAGAAATTTTAATAGCAAATTGTGGAACGCAGCTAAGTTGTTAAAAATGTGGGAGTCTCGAATTGATACTGGCATTAGTGGGGAAGGAAAAGTGGAACAAGATGCAGCTTTTGCAATGAATTGGTTTCAAGCAAAATTAAGTGCTACTCAAATTGAAGTGGATGCTATGTTAAAAGAGTTTCGTTTAAGCGAAGCATTGAAAACTATTTACGGCTTAATATGGGATGACTATTGTAGTTGGTATTTAGAATGGATCAAACCAGGATTTGAACAACCTATTCATGCCGATGTGTACAATAAGAGCATCGAGTTCTATGACTCCTTATTGCAATTGTTACACCCATTCATGCCTTTCATTACAGAGGAATTACACCATGCCTTAAAAACGCAAACTGAAGATTTATGCGTGAAGGAATATGAATCCATTGGTAAGGTAGACGAGGTTGTTTTAAATGCAGGTGCTTTATTAAAGAATGTAATTTCTACTTTGCGTGATGCAAGAAATAAAAATCAAATCAAACCAAAAGACGCGATTGACTTGCATATCCAATCCGAAAACAATACCGCCTACCAAGCCATCCAAAATATTGTAGCAAAACAAGTAAATGCGAAAAGCATTGCCTACACCAATACTGCCATAGGATCTAGTATTGTAGTGGCTTTGGAAAAAGATAAATTCTATTTGGTGGCCGATCAAGCAATTGACACCGCAAGCTTAAAAGAAAATTTATTAAAGGACTTAGCGCACCAACAAGGTTTCTTGGCTTCAGTTGATAAGAAATTAAGCAACGAAAAGTTTGTGCAAAATGCAAAGCCGGAGATTATTGCCATTGAGCAAAAGAAGAAGGCCGATGCATTAGCGAGGATTCAAACCATTGAAGAAAGTTTAGCACAATTATAAATTAACTAAGAGCCTCTAATAAGAGGCTCGTTTATTTACACCACTTTCATCCATTACAATTTATGAGCGAAATATTGATAAGACCTGCTACACTTGAAGATCGAGCATTTATCCGTTCCGTATCGGAGCGCACTTGGCCAAGCACTTATGGACATATCATTTCCCAGGAACAAATTGATTTCATGTTGGATTGGATGTACAGTGATGCTTCATTAGCTGAACAATTTGAAAAGGGACATCAATTTTATATTGCCAATTTAAATGGATCCGATATTGGATTTTGTTCTGTAAGCAAAGAGGGCACTGGGAAAAATGAACATGATCTAGTTGATGGAAAGGAAGTTTCAAAAACTGCATCGCACAAATTAAATAAACTATACGTTTTGCCAAGCGCTCAGGGTACCGGATCTGGCAAAGCATTGTTGAATAAAGCAATTGAAGTTTCAAAAGCAGCAGGTTCCGCCTCCCTATTTTTGCAAGTAAACAAACAAAATGAGGCTTATATCTTTTACTTAAAGAACGGATTTATAAAGGAAAGTGAATTTAAATTTGATATTGGTAATGGGTTTTTCATGGATGACTATGTAATGCGTTTAATATTTTAAACCATCACATGCGTCTGCTTCACTACCCCCATAATAAAGACACTTTGCACCTGACCAATATTTTCAGCCTGACTTAATTTGTTCACGTGAAAATCATAATAGCTATTCATATCTGTAGCAATAATCTTTAACATGAAATCAAATTCACCAGAAATGCTATAACACTCTACCACTTCGGGCAATTCATTGATGAGTTTAATAAAGTGGGTACCCGATTTTTTACTATGCTGGTTTAAGGATACATAACAAATCACCATTAACCCTTTATTGATTTTTGCGCCATCAATTAAAGTAGCGTATTGCTTAATGACACCCGAGGCTTCTAGCCTTTTTATTCTTTCATGAACAGGCGTAGTACTTAGTTGAACGGTCTCCGCAATTTCTTTGACGCTCATCCTTGCATTGTCCTGCAACAATCTTAAAATGGCAACATCTTTCACATCCAATGGCACTGTATTTTGCATTGCCGAGGAGGAACTAATTTGAAAACTATTTTGATCCCTAGCCGAAACATCTATTTTTACCTTGTTTTTCATACTAAAAAAGCATTTATTGCAATAAAATTAACCAATAATAGCATATTTCACTATTTTTTAGATATATTTTATTATTATCTCCTACAAATATACCTTTGTGACTTAAATAAATACTATTATGGGCTTACAAAACATTGATTTTAGCTTACCGTATAAGGTAGCAGATATCACCCTTGCTGATTGGGGACGTAAAGAAATTCGTTTAGCAGAAGCAGAAATGCCAGGTTTAATGAGTATCCGTGCTGAATACGGACCAAGCCAACCCTTAAAAGGTGCAAGAATTGCAGGTTGTTTACACATGACCATTCAAACTGCAGTGTTAATTGAAACATTAACTGCATTAGGTGCGGAAGTAAAGTGGAGCTCTTGTAATATATTCTCTACACAGGACCAAGCTGCTGCTGCGCTT
>CANKWR010000078.1 GCA_947487525.1 Bacteroidota bacterium | reverse complement strand
TGGCAGTGGAAGCAGCTGGTCAGGGGGTACATTCTGGTTTAAGTGCCGCTACTACGCAATTAGGTACGCCAGGCATTTTACATGGAAGTAAAAGTATTTTGATGCAAACGCCAGATGGCCAAGTAGAGGAACCGCATAGTATTAGCGCAGGATTGGATTATCCAGGCATCGGACCCTTACATGCATTTTTATACCAAAGTAAGCGTGGAACATTCATGAGTGCTACCGACGAGGAAGCATTGGAATGGGCATTTCATTTGTCAAAAATTGAAGGTATTATACCAGCATTGGAAACAGCACATGCTTTTTCGGTTTTACCTAAAATGAATTTAAAACCAACCGATACCGTAATTGTATGCTTAAGTGGAAGGGGCGATAAGGATTTGGCCACTTATATGCAAGCAATGGAAACCAACAAGTATTAATAAAACATAAATTATGTCAAGGTTACAAGCATTATTTAATAAACAAAGTACACGCGTTTTAAATGTGTATTGCACTGCAGGCTTTCCTCAATTAAACAGCACTTTGCAAGTGATGACAAGTTTGCAATCCAATGGGGCCAATATCATTGAATTGGGTATGCCTTATAGTGATCCCTTAGCAGACGGAGAAGTGATTCAGTCTAGTGGGAATGTAGCAATTGCCAATGGCATGACCATTGACACTTTATTTACACAATTAACAACCATGCGGGAAACCATACATATACCTGTGGTATTAATGGGATATATGAATCCTATTTTGCAATATGGATTTGAGGCTTTTTGTAAAAAAGCAAAAGAAGTCGGTATCGATGGATTAATCTTACCAGACCTGCCTTTGTATGAGTTTGAGCATGTGTATGGAAAAACCATTCAGGAAAACGAATTGGATTTCGTGTTTTTAGTAACACCAGAAACACCTGTAGAAAGATTAAAAAAATTAGATAGCTTAAGCACTGGGTTTTTATATGCAGTAAGTTCTTCAGCCACCACGGGTAAGGACAAAGACTTTTCGCAAGTGGCCTTGTACTTGCAAAAATTACAAGCCATGCAGTTAAAAAATCCAGTCTTGGTGGGTTTTGGAATTAAAGACAAAACCACTTTTGATGCTGTGGCTGCCTATTCCAATGGGGCCATTATTGGATCGGCCTATATCAATGCTTTATCAAAGGGCAATAATATAGAAGAGACTACCGCCCATTTTTTAAAATCAGTATTAAATTAGATTAAACCAATGCTAAATGCAGTGCCTTTATTAAATAAGTATAAACAATGAGTATCGTAATCATCAAATACAATGCAGGGAATATTCAGTCCGTGCTTTATGCATTAGAGCGAGTGGGTGTGACAGCCACCGTTACGGATAATGTAGAAGCTATTCAAGCAGCGGATAAGGTTATATTTCCAGGTGTGGGTGAGGCTAGTACCGCAATTGCTTATTTAAAGGAAAGAAATTTAGATCAATTAATATTGAATCTAAAACAACCAGTTTTGGGAATATGTTTAGGGATGCAATTAATGTGTGCTTATTCGGAAGAGAATGAAACAAGCTGCTTAGGTATTTTTGAAGAACAGGTAAAACTTTTTAAACCAACTGACGGCAGTATAAAAGTGCCTCAAATGGGCTGGAACAATATCACCCATTTGAAAACTGATTTGTTTAAAGGGGTTGATGAAAATAGCTACACTTATTTTGTACATGGTTATTATGCTGCACTAGGTAAGCATACCATTGCAACCACCAATTATGTACAGCCTTATAGTAGTGCTTTGCATAAGGATAATTTTTACGGAGTGCAGTTTCACCCGGAGAAATCGGCCACAGTAGGTGCGCAAATCATTCAAAATTTCATTCATCTATAAATCAAACTATACATTATTTCATATATTATTTAGTTTCAAAATTTTCAATATGCAAATTATTCCCGCGATAGATTTAATTGATGGCAAATGTGTTCGCTTAACTGAGGGCGACTATGCGCAAAAGAAAATTTACAATGAGGACCCATTGGAAGTAGCCAAGGCCTTTGAGGGGATGGGTTTAATGCGATTGCATTTAGTGGATTTGGATGGGGCCAAGGCGGGGGAGGTAGTGAATTGGAAAGTACTAGAGAAAATTGCAAATCAAACGAATTTAAAAATTGATTTTGGAGGGGGTATAAAAAAAGAAACGACATTAAAATCAGTATTAGATACAGGTGCGACCTATGCAACTATCGGAAGTTTGGCAGTAAAAAACAGGCCTTTATTTGAAGAATGGATTGAACGATTTGGCGCCGAGGTGTTTATGTTAGGAGCAGATGTATTTGAAGAAAAAATAGCCATTGGTGGTTGGTTGGAAAAAACGGATATAGATGTATATACATTTATACAATCCTATATCAATAAAGGGTTGACTCAACTATTTTGTACTGATATTCAAAAGGATGGGAAATTGGAAGGGCCTTCGGTTGAATTGTATCAGAAAATCATTACCCAATTTCCAAGCTTGTATTTTATTGCAAGTGGAGGCGTGAGTAATAAGCAGGACTTAGTGGAACTCAAAAAAATAGGTTGTGCAGCAGCAATAGTAGGTAAGGCTATTTATGAAAACAGGATTACTTTAGCCGAGCTTTCAAAATTGAATGAAATTAAGTAAACTACAAAAAAGTAAAGTAAAGTCCTTGTTTTTAAAAGTAATAGCTTGGGTATAATTGTATGAATAGTGAAAATAAAATGTAAATATGTTAACTAAAAGAATCATTCCTTGTTTAGATATCAAAGATGGCCGCACGGTGAAGGGCATCAACTTTGAGCAAATTCGCGACGCAGGAGATCCTATTGAATTGGGTGCTTTTTATGCAGAGCAGGGAGCGGACGAATTGGTTTTTTTAGACATTACAGCTACGGTTGAAAAACGAAAAACCTTAAGTGAATTGGTAAATAAAATCGCACAACGAATAAATATACCTTTTACAGTTGGCGGCGGCATTAAAACCGAGGAGGATGTTTCTATCTTATTGCAAAATGGTGCCGATAAAATTTCAATAAATACGGCCGCGTTTTTAGATCCAACAATCATTCATCGGTTTGCAAAAAATTTCGGAAGCCAATGCGTTGTATTGGCAATAGATGCAAAGTGCGAGGAAGACAATAATTGGTATGTGTATTTGAATGGAGGCAGAACTAAAACAGATAAATTGGTGACAGATTGGGCAAAAGAGGCAGTGGATTTAGGTGTGGGCGAAATACTGCTTACCTCTATGAATCATGATGGGACAAAACAAGGCTTCGCCTTAGATATTACCGCTGAATTAGCAGCGCGTTTACCAGTACCAATTATTGCATCGGGTGGCGGTGGGAACGCACAGCATTTCTTAGAGGTATTTACCCATGGAAAAGCGGACGCAGCTTTGGCAGCCAGTATTTTTCATTACAAGGAAGTAGCGATTCCAGACTTAAAACAATATTTACATCAACAAGGGGTATCTATTCGGTTGTAAATAAAATCTTTGCGCATACAAACAAAACATATAAAACTAAATAAAACAAATAAACTAAATAAAACAATAAGTTATAATAACAAACAAACATAGCTTTTCAATTTATTTTCACTTACTTAATTTTTAATCTTTTTAATTATGAATATCAATTTTACAAAATACGCAGACGGCTTGGTTCCAGCCATTGTTCAAGACGCAAACACGAAGGCCGTGCTTATGATGGGCTTTATGAATCAATCGGCCATTGATGCAACCCTAGAGCTACAAAAAGTAACCTTCTATAGCAGGTCTAAAGCTAGACTTTGGACCAAAGGCGAAGAAAGTGGCCACTTTTTAAATTTTATAAGTATGTCTGTAGATTGCGATCAGGATACTTTATTAATGCAAGGTATTCCAGTAGGTACCGTTTGTCATCATA
>CANKWR010000077.1 GCA_947487525.1 Bacteroidota bacterium | reverse complement strand
CACCAGTGGCGTTAAATACATCCCCATTAGCAAGGATTCCATTAGCAACCATATTAATGGTGCCCGAAATGCGATTTTAACTTATATGGCCACTTCGGGAAATACCGCTTTTGCCGGAGGCAGAATGATTTTTTTAAGTGGATCCCCCGAACTTGAAAGGGTGGGTGGGATTCCAACAGGCAGGCTTAGTGGCATTGTCAATCATCATATACCTGCTTATTTAAGAAAAAACCAATTACCTAGTTTTGAAACCAATTGTATTGAGGAGTGGGAAGAGAAGCTTGAAAAAGTAGTACAAGAAACCCTGGGTAAGGACATGACCTTGATTGGGGGGATTCCGCCATGGATGCAAATGTATTTTGATCAATTGGTCGCCAAAACAGGCAAACCGGTGAAGGATTTATTTCCCAATTTGCAATTACTTGTGCAGGGTGGCGTAAATTTTGAACCCTATAAAAATAAATTATTTGAAACTATCGGCAAGGAAATCGATACCATTGAATTGTTTCCAGCAAGCGAGGGTTTCTTTGCTTTTCAAGATCGGCGAAATGAGTCAGGTCTTTTATTAAATACCAATGCAGGTATTTTTTATGAGTTTGTTCCACTGGCCGAAGTGCATCATGAAAATCCTACTCGTTTAAGTTTAGGAGAAGTGCAATTAGGGGAGCAGTATTCACTTATTATTAACAGCAATGCGGGTTTATGGGGCTATAGTATTGGGGATACCATCAAATTTGTGAGCGTGGATCCATACCGAATTATGGTTACTGGGCGGATAAAACATTTTATATCGGCTTTTGGGGAGCATGTTATTGGCGAGGAAGTGGAGCAAGCTTTATTAAAAGTCAATAGTGAAATGGGGGTTTCGGTGGTAGAGTTTACCGTGGCACCTTATATACAACAAGGGGAAGGGAAAAGTTACCATGAATGGTTTATTGAATTTGAAAAAGCCCCTGCCGACATGCATTTATATAGCCAAAAGCTAAACCAATATATGTGCGAAAAGAATGTGTATTACCAGGATTTAATGGACGGAAATATATTGGTACCATTGCATATTACGCACCTAGAGAAAAATTCATTTATCAACTATATGCGTTCACAGGGAAAATTAGGGGGGCAGAATAAAGTACCTCGCTTAAGCAATGATCGAAACATTGCCGATGACTTAACCGATTATATTAAGAAATAATAATGTAATTTTAACCGCAAGTAATTTAAATTACGAAGTCATATTTTAAAGTCATTGGATGCAACAAAAGAGAATCGCCATTTTCGGATCAACTGGTTCAATCGGTAAACAAACCCTTGAAGTAATTGCTGCGCATCCTGAATTATTTGTTGCGGAGGTTTTAACAGCGCATTCCAATGAGTCATTGTTAATTGAACAAGCTTTACAATTTATTCCAAATATTGTGGTGATTGGGGACATTGGAAAATATGCCATTGTCAAAAAAGCATTGGAAGGAAAACCCATTAAAGTTTTTGCGGGGGAGGAAGCATTAGAGCAAGTCGCTGCCATGGACTGTTATGATTTTATGATGGCAGGCATTGTGGGCTTTGCTGGATTAACACCCACCTTAACGGCTGTGGAAAAGGGGAAGGCAGTAGGTTTAGCCAACAAAGAAACTTTAGTAGTAGCTGGCGATATTGTAATGCGCACCGCAAAGGAAAAAGGGGCCATGATTATTCCAGTGGATAGTGAGCACTCTGCCATATTTCAATGTTTGGTAGGAGAAAATAACAACCCTATTGAAAAAATTATATTGACTGCGAGTGGAGGACCTTTCTTAGGAAAGAAACCTAACTTTTTGGTAAATGTAAAAAGAGATCATGCATTGCAACATCCAAATTGGTCAATGGGTGCAAAAATTTCGATTGACTCTGCAACCCTTATGAATAAAGGCTTAGAGATGATTGAAGCTAAATGGTTGTTTGGATTAGCGCCAGAACAAATTAAAGTAGTGATACATCCACAAAGTATTATTCATAGTATGGTTCAGTTTGAGGACGGAAGTATCAAGGCGCAAATGGGACTACCAGATATGAAATTGCCCATACAATATGCAATGGCATTTCCACAACGATTAAAAAATGATTTTCCTAGATATCATTTTGATAAACCCAATGTGCTAAATTTTGATGAGCCGGATGTGAAAACATTTAGGAATTTACAATTGGCAATCGATGCCATGTACAAGGGCGGCAATGTTCCTTGTATTTTAAATGCAGCAAATGAAATTGCGGTGTATGCATTTTTGAAAAACAGAATTGGATTCATGGATATGACCGATTTAATTGAAAGAACACTCGAGAAAATCGAATACATCGCCAATCCAACATTAAACGATTATTTTGAAACAGATGGTGAAGCGCGTAGTTTCGCTGCTTCCTTAATACAACTATAATATATGTATACTTTAGCAATTGATTTTGCATCCGTAGGTGTGAAAACAGCACAATTTATTTTATCCTTTTCAATACTGGTGGTATTGCACGAATTGGGACATTTCATTCCTGCAAGATTATTTAAAACAAGAGTAGAAAAATTTTATTTATTCTTTAACCCTGGATTTAGTCTTTGGAAAAAGAAAATAGGGGAGACTGAATATGGTATTGGTTGGATTCCTTTTGGAGGGTATGTAAAAATTGCCGGTATGATTGATGAAAGCATGGATACCGATCAATTGAACAAAGCGCCTGAAAGTTGGGAGCTGAGGTCAAAGCCAGCCTATCAAAGATTAATTGTAATGCTGGGTGGAGTTATTGTAAATGTAGTGCTAGCGATTGTAATATTTATTGGAATTGTTTGGTATTGGGGGGAAGAATATTTACCAGCAAAAAATGTAACCTATGGGGTCCATGCAAGTGCATTGGCAAAATCAGTGGGCATCCAGGAAGGCGATATTATTGTTTCATTAGATCAAAAAGAATTGGAAAATTTTGATGCATTAGAATCAAAATTAGTGTTGGAAAATCACAAAACAATGGAGGTTAAAAGAGGCGGCAGCATGGTTACCTTAAATTTGCCAGACACCTTATCATCGGCTTTAGCAAAGATTAAAAAAACCGTTCCTTTTGTATCATTAAGGTTTCCAGTGATTGTAGATTCGGTTGGTAAAACAGCAGTAACCCTTGAAGGTACTCAGTTTAATAAAGGAGATACTTTACTATTTATCAATAATCAATCGGTACAATTTTGTCATGATTTTGAAGAGATCAAGAAAAAATTGGCTGATAAAAATATTATAGTCATTGCAAAGCGCGGTGATGATACCGTAACGGTTAAAGCAAAAGTGAGTAGTGCTGGTCAACTTGGTTTATTCTTAAAGTTGCCCAATAGCATTTTTACAACCGTACATACCGACTACTCCTTTTTTGAAGCCGTTCCAATTGGTACCAAAAGATGTTTCACCACCCTTGATAATTATGTACAAGGAATTAAGCAAATTTTTACAGGCAAAGTGAATCCAAACGATTCATTGGGTAGTTTAATTAGTATTGGTAATACGTTCTCCGCGCAATGGGACTGGTATAAATTTTGGTCATTGACAGCTATTTTTTCCATCATACTTGCCTTTATGAACGTGCTTCCTATTCCAGCTTTGGACGGAGGGCATGCCTTGTTTATTTTATTTGAAATGATCACGGGTCGCAAGCCAAGTGATAAGTTCATGGAATACGCCCAGGTAGTAGGCATGGTGCTTATGTTTGGCTTAATGTTTTACGCATTGGGCTTGGACGTTTGGAGATTGTTCAAATAAAGTGTAATTTTACAGGTTCTTAATAAGTTTTAACCAACTTATCAGCGCTGGGGTCGTATGGTTTTGACAGCAAGCGTAGCGGTTGGGGTAAGCATGCAGTGCGTTGGATAATTAGCACTTAAATCTGAATATCAAAACAACAAACGGCGAAACAAACTACGCCATGGCTGCTTAA
>CANKWR010000076.1 GCA_947487525.1 Bacteroidota bacterium | reverse complement strand
ATAATATTTGTATTGAAAATCAGCAATTTAGCTGATTTGTTCTTGTAAAATTAAGCGGTTGGCTTCTTTTTACCCCCTGCTTTAGGTTGGAAAATGGCAAACATTCTCTTTCCTTCTAATTTAGGCATACTTTCCAAAGTACCTGATTCTGCTAATCTTTCTGCAAATTTCAACAAAAGCAATTGACCACGGTCTTGGAACATAATGGCACGACCTTTAAATTGAACGTAGGCTTTTACTTTATTACCATCCTGTAAAAACTTTTCAGCATGTTTCGCTTTAAAGTCAAAGTCATGATCATCGGTACCTGGAGTGAAACGAATTTCCTTAATCTCTGATTGCTTAGAGTTGGCTTTCATTTCTTTCTCCTTACGCTTTTTCTCGTATAAGAACTTCTTGTAATCAATTACTTTACATACTGGCGGATTGGCTGTTGGAGAAATCTCCACTAAATCCAAGCCTTGTTCTTGCGCAATTTTTAGTGCGTCCTGAGTGGCGTAAACGCCCACTGTAATGTTGTCTCCAACCAAACGTATCTCTGGAACTCTAATTCGATCATTAATACGATGTTCTGGTTCTTGTTGTCTTTGAAACCTTGGGTTAAATCTGGGTCCTCTGTTCGGTAATGCCATTAATTATTAAAACGTTGTTTAAGTGAGTAAAGATAGTCATTGTTATGCTTCTGGCGCCATTCTTTCCGCAATTTCTTGCACGACTTTGGCTAAGAAAGATCCTTTGTCCAACATTCCGAGGTCCCCTTTACCCTGACGGCGAACAGAAAGCTTGCTTTCAGCCACTTCTTTTTCCCCAATCACCAACATATAAGGCACTTTCATTATTTCGGTATCACGTATTTTTTTACCAATTTTTTCATTTCTGTCGTCTATTTCAACACGCACGCCTGCTTTTTTAAATTCAGCAAACACTTCTTGTGCATAAGGCATAAACTTATCAGAGATCGTTAAAATTTTAACCTGTAAAGGCGCTAACCATACTGGGAATTTACCAGCATAATGTTCTAATAAGAACCCAATAAAACGCTCGTGTGTTCCTAATGGTGCACGATGTATAATCAACGGAGTTTCAGGTTCGTTGTCCTTATTAGTGAAATTTAAATTGAACCTCTTTCCTTGGGCAAAATCCACTTGGTTGGTAGCCAAGGTGAACTCTCTACCAATCACACTCCAAATTTGAACGTCAATCTTAGGGCCATAAAAAGCACCTTCGTCTTGCACTTCCACAAATGGGGTTCCAGTTTCAATTAATACTGCACGCACCATGGCTTCGGTCTCTAACCAAAGTTCCGGTTCGTCAATATATTTCTGACCCAATTTAGCAGGGTCATGTAAACTTAAACGCATTACATATTTATCAATGCCGAAAATTTTGAAATACTTCAAATACATCTCATTCACCGCACGAAACTCAGCAGCAAATTGTTCCTTGGTACAATAAATATGCGCATCGTTCATATGCAAACAACGCACACGCATTAATCCAAATAATTCACCAGATTGCTCATAACGGTAACAGGTACCATACTCTGCAAGCCTTAGTGGCATGTCCTTGTAGCTTTTTGGTTCTGCATCAAAAATTTTATGGTGATGCGGACAGTTCATTGCTTTCAAATAATATTTTGTGCCATCCAATTCCATTGGAGGGAACATGCTATCCTGATAATACGGTAAGTGACCACTGGTAATATACATGCTTTCTTTAGCAATATGTGGCGTTACCACACGCTTGTATCCAGCAGCTTCTTCCGTTTCTTTGGCTAAGTTTTCTAATTCTTCAATAATGATGGTACCATTTGGCATCCATAAAGGAAGACCAGGTCCCACATCATCATCCATGGTATAAATACCTAATTCTTTTCCTAATTTTCTATGGTCTCTTTTTTTCGCTTCCTCCAACATTAACAAGTACTCGTCTAATTCTTTTTGATTCGGAAAAGTGACGCCATATACTCTGGTTAACATTTTATTCTTCTCATCTCCTTTCCAAAATGCACCTGCAATATTGGTAATCTTAATCGCTTTAATGGCACCGGTGTTGGGAATATGTGGTCCACGACAAAGGTCTGTAAATTGCCCCTGAGTGTAAAAAGTAATGGTACCGTCTTCTAATCCGGACAATAAATCCAGCTTGTATTCATCCCCTTTTTCTGTGAAATACGCAACAGCTTGCGCCTTGGTCATTTCCTTACGGATATATTCATTGGCTTGTTTTGCCAACTCATTCATCTTTTTTTCTAAAATGATTACATCCTCTTCCTTCAAAGTTTTACCCCCTAAATCAATATCATAATAAAACCCTTTTTCCAAAGCTGGGCCAACCCAAAACTTAGCACCAGGGAATTGAATTTCAACGGCTTCGGCCAATAAATGGGCTGAAGAATGCCAAAATGTAGCTTTCCCGTCATTGTCCTCCCAGGTTAATAATTTTAAGGAAGCATCCGTAAGAATAGGACGTGTGGCATCCCAAACCTCGCCATTTACCGAAGCTGCTAACACTTTTTTAGCCAATCCCTCACTGATGGATTTAGCAATACCTAAAGCAGTAATCCCTTTTTCGTAGGGTCTAACTGCGCCGTCTGGAAATTGAATTTGAACCATATAGATGTATCTAAATAAGGGTGTAAAGATAACAAAAAATAGTGGTTGATGAATTCTTAGATTTATAGTAAAATTTATACATAGATTTGCCTTATGTATCGCTTGCTGCTGATGATATTAATGCTGGGGCCAATAAGTTCCATTCAATCTCAAAATTTGAGCGGGAAATGGGTGGGTTATTTTACTACCAGTTCCGGCAATACCTATCCTTATGAAATTACCATTGAAGCCAATGGCAACACGATTAGAGCAACTACCCTTACCAAATTTTATTATAATTCCTCCGCTACTGCCATTGCCAATGGCTATTTTACGCCTCAAACAAAACTGGTAAGTATTCAAGAGTCCAAGTTTGAATACTTGCAAATTGCGGCAAATGCGCAAGCCTGTTTAATGAGCAATTATTTAACTTATAAAAATGTAAATGGTCGGGAAACTTTACAGGGTACGTATATGTCAAATAATTACTCCGGCAATAGAGATTGCGGGACAGGAACGGTGGTATTGACAAAAGACCTATTTTTTGTAAAAGCAAAACCAATCCGCAAACCAAAACCAGTCAAGAAACAAGCCGATCAAAAAACAATTGCTAAAGTAGCAACGAAAAAAGACACCACCATGGTTGCTTCCAACCCCATTAAAGCTTCTACTGAAATGAATGCGTCTGCATTTAATACGAACAAGGTGTACATTTTAGATACCATCAAAACACAAGAAATAATACCCATCGTTAAAAAAGAAAAAACAGGTTACATGCCTTGGGTGCTCATTAACAGGAAAGGCAAGCTTATTCAAGTAATCAATACCCGTAGTAAAAAATTTAGCATAGAACTATTTGACAATGGAACCATTGACAATGATAGTATCACGGTTTATGATAACAAAAAAATGATTTTGGATAGAATGCGATTGACCTATACCCCTATTCAAGTAACGCTTGAATTTAGCAATGATATTACCGAACATGAAATAATTATTGTTGCCCATAATTTGGGTATTGTGCCTCCAAACACTGCCTTATTGGTTGTAAAAGATGAAGTCACCAAGGAAGAATTTTTTATCAATACCGACTTTCAGCACAATGCAAAAATAATTGTGCGTTATGCTCCTTCGCTCAATTAGCAGTCCTGAATACAATTTATTTTTCTTGCAACATATAAGTGGCTTCCACCTCCTTTTTTTGATCAGGCTGATAGGGATTTTTCGCCGTTTTTTGTATCCCCAACCAATACAATCCATCCTCTAAAGCAGCATCTGCTGTGTGGAATATATAGATGTTTTGTTTTTGATAACCTACTTTACCTAGCAAATTCAAAATTTGAATCGCAGTCATATTCACAGCCATTTTTATTTCGGGTTCATCCCCCATGGATATGCCAATCACAATTCCTGCCAACTCGCCTGCTATATTATTGAAACCCGCTTTAATGTCTTGATTCAGTATCGTATCCTTTGAAAAGTCCAGGGTAGCGAATGAATCTAATTGTTGTATCATTTCAATTGCCACGGTTTTGATGTATGCAGTATCCTTGTTCATTACGACTTTGAGTAAATCTTGGAATTTAGCCACCATGGGTTGGCAATGGGAATCCAATGTTTCACTATGATGCTGTGGTTGAAACTGCCAATG
>CANKWR010000075.1 GCA_947487525.1 Bacteroidota bacterium | reverse complement strand
AACCCTAATTTTTGACCTTCTTCAATCCACACAAAAACAAATAAAGCCAATGCCAATAAAATCCAAAAAAAAGTTTGTTTCAATGCTTGACGCATTGTAATGATGGTATTTTTTCTACTTAAAAAACCCAGGTCCAACACTAATGCAGTGGCGATGACACAACCGAATACTGCATACACAATTTGATCTTTACTCATGCGTAAAGTTAAATATATTATTGAACCGAAAATTGTTTTTTTCTATACGCGGTCCAAATTAAATAAAACGTACCCAATATCAATAAGGGACCAAGGATTAAAATAAGTTGCCACATGAATCTGCTATTGGAAAGTTTGTCTTTATCCAGCAACCTTAACACCAACACTTTATTTCGGCTTTCAAGCAAACCATCTGGATCATTTAAATAAGCAATACTGTTTAAGTAAAAGCTTTTATTTGCGAACTGATATTCCTCAAAAGGCAATGTGCCCATGGGCAAAGGCTTAAGTCCTTCTTCTTCGTCTCGGCTAGTCATATTCGTAAATAAATCGGCATCTGCTACGACGATTTGTTCTGAAACAGCATTGCCTTTCGCTGCAAATTCCTTGCCTGTACTTAATTTAATACTGTCCCTGTCAGCTGCGTTGACTCTATTGGCAAATAAGGACTTAAACTTTCCTTCAAGCAATACCGCAACAGGTACATGATGTTTATTAAAAGACAATAAATCAGCATCGTCTTTTACACTATTAATGGATACTAAATTTGGCGTAGAAATAATACGACTATTGGTATCAGAACTCAATAATACTGTTTTTTTAATTTCACTATTTGCAATGGTGTCAATACTGGAAGGAAATAAGGATAAAACTCGATCCATATTTTGCGCTATTCCACTGTTTTCATTGCCATATAAAAAAGGATAATAAGGCCACGGCATTCTTTGTATTAAAGGCTTTCCGTCGGGTTGTTTACCCACTACAATTGGAAGTTTTGCGCAATTTAAGTCCTGAAGTAAATTGGAATTAATTCTTACTCCATATTTAAACAAAAGGTCGTCTAAACCTAAATTTCTGTCAAAAGCAATATAGGACCCCTCCGTTTTTTTCAAACTATCATAATCTGCATATAATTTGTCTACTGCCCAAATGATGTTTCCTCCATTCATGACATATTGATCAAGTTTGAGTTTATCCTTGTCCGTAAATGGCAGGGTTGGCTTGATGATTAATAAGGTTTTGATTTTTGATGCATCAGGATATCCTTGCTTTAAATCAAAGACCGTTAATTGATATTGATGCTTGATTGAAAACCCTAAATCATTCACTGTTAAATCCACCTGCTCTCCATTGCCAACGAGGTAACTAATTTGGGGTATGGTGGCCCTATTTAACAAATAAATAGCCTGTACAAGTTTATACTCAAGCAATGCTTCCGCTGCATTTGCACTAGCTTCAATATCTTCTGTGGGAATATCTTTTACAACATTATAAGGTTTGAAATACTTTTTGCTTGAACGCAAATCAATCGCAATGGGCTTTTGTCCTTCTATTTCAACAACCGCTCCGGGAATAATTAATTGATCCACTCTTTTATCCTGGCTATTGTCCTGTTGTTGTATTCTTTCAATCGGAAGACCCATTCTTGCCAAACTATCGTAAAATTGATAAAGTGAGCTGTCCTTGTATAGTTCATTGGGCACTTCTACTATCCATTGAATGTTTTTGGGATTGGCCTTTTGCAATTGATTCAATAATGCTGCGGTAGACTGTGCCAATTTTTTATAATGCGTGGGTAAATCCCCTCCTAAATACAAATGTATTTTGGTATTCAATTCAACTCCTTTTACAATTTGAGTTGAACTTTCACTTAAAGTATACCTGTGGTCCTTGGTTAAATCCCATTGCAAAGAAAAATAACTTGTACTAAAATTGATTGCTAAAATAATGGCAATTGAGAAGATGTATTTTATTTTACCATTTACTTGTTCAATAGCGCCTATGCCAAATAAGGTTGCAATAGAAAGGAAGTAAACTAAATCAGTAATTGTGATAACCCCCTTACTCATATTTTGGTAATGATGCGACAATCCCAATTGAAGTAGATAATAACCAAAGCCCCCTTTCAAAACCCCAAGTAAGCTTACCCACTCAAACCCTTTGAATAATAAAATAGAAACTACAATTGAGACCAATAATGCCACCAGACTATTTTTGGTTGTACTGCTGGTAAATATGCCCACCGCCGTATACACCATTGCTAAATTAAATAAGCCCAAATAAGACCCTAAAGTTGCACCCCAATCTAAACCCCCTATCATGCTTAAACTATCTAATGATATCGCATACAATAGCGTCGGCAAAATGGCTATAAAAACGATTAGAAAAGAGCCCAAGAATTTTGCCAATACCATTTTAATCGGGCTAATGGGTAGGGTTCTTAAAAGTTCATAAGTCCCTTGCTCATACTCATCCGAAAAACTTCGCATGGTGATGGCTGGAATCAGCAACAATAAAAACCAAGGCGCAAAGTCAAAATATACCTGAAGTGAAGTATACCCAAAATCAAAAATATTGTAGTTAGGTAGTACAAATAGAAACAACCCATTTACGATGAGATAAAACCCAATAATTAAGTATCCGGTCAATCCGCTGAAATAGTGTGTCCATTCTTTTTTACATATTGCCCACATGGCCTCAAAGCTACAAAAAAATTGCCCCAGTTGTTACTGAGGCAATTTGTATAATTTTTATAAAATGGATGCTATACTGCAAAACTCTCGCCACAGCCACAACTTCGACTTGCATTGGGATTGTTAAAGTAAAAACCTTTCCCATTTAAGCCATCAGAGAAGTCTAGTTCGGTATTTACTAAATATAAAAAGCTTTTTAAGTCCGTTACCACTTTCACTCCATTGTCTTCAAACACCTGATCCATGGGCTTGATTTCATTGTCAAAGTCCAGCTTATAACTTAACCCTGAACAACCTCCACCCACAACACCCACTCTCAAAAAATAAGAGGAATCGTTGGTGACTTCAGCATCCTGCATGAGTTGGATGACTTTTGCCTTTGCTTTGTCGCTCACTAAAATGGTGTTTTCAGCTACTGTACTCATGGTGTTAAATTAGTGGATGCGCTCTTCGAAAACCAATTCTTCTAAGCCATTCTTAACGCGATAGTCATTGATTGCTGATTTGATGGCGTCTTCTGCTAAAACTGAACAGTGAATTTTCACTGGAGGCAAATTTAATTCCTCCACTAAATCCATATTGTCAATTTTAACGGCCTCATCTACTGACTTACCTTTTAACCACTCCGTAGCCAAAGAGCTAGAAGCAATTGCTGAACCACAACCAAAGGTTTTGAATTTAGCGTCAGTGATAATTCCAGTTGCTTCATCCACTTGAATTTGAAGACGCATTACGTCTCCACACTCTGGTGCACCAACTAAACCAGTACCTACACTTTTTGATGCTTTATCTAAAGTTCCTACGTTTTTAGGATTAGAATAATGATCAATTACTTTATCTGAATATGCCATTGTTTATGTTTTAATTTTTTGAATAAATATTAAGAAACTTGAAATTGATTAGTGATGTGCCCATTGAATTGCATCAATATCCACTCCCTCTTTAAACATTTCCCAAAGTGGACTCATCTCACGTAATTTAAGTACCGTATCGGTTACAGCTTTAATCGTGAAATCAATTTGCTCCTCGGTGGTGTAACGACCTAATCCAAAACGCAAAGAACTATGTGCTAAATCGTCCCCTAATCCCAATGCTTTTAAAACATAACTAGGTTCCAAAGAAGCAGAAGTACAAGCTGAACCAGAAGAAAGCGCGATGTCTTTGTTGAAGCCCATCATTAAACCTTCGCCCTCTACGTATTTGAATGAAATATTACTTACATGTGGTAAACGGTGTGCTGGATTTCCGTTCACATATGTTTCGTCTATTTGTTTTAAAGCATTTTCTAATTTATCTCTTAATTTAGAAATTCTTTCTGTGTCAGCAGCCATATCAGTTCTTGCGATTTCAGCCGCTTTTCCAAAACCAACGATACCTGGAACGTTTAAGGTACCACTACGCATGCCTCTTTCGTGGCCACCGCCATCCATTTGTGCAGTTACTTTTACACGTGGATTTTTACGACGAACATACAATGCACCAACGCCCTTAGGACCATACATTTTATGCGCTGTAAATGCCATGATATCAATTCCGTCAGCGATTACATCCACTGGAATTTTACCCACCGCTTGAACCGCATCTGTAAAGAACAAAGCGCCGTGCTTTTTAGCAATTGCTCTAATTTCTTTTACAGGCTGCACTACACCGATTTCATTGTTCGCATACATAATAGCTACTA
>CANKWR010000074.1 GCA_947487525.1 Bacteroidota bacterium | reverse complement strand
AATACGCGTTTCATAGTCTGGCACTTGAATGTCGGCACTCAAACCCCAACGGAAACGGCTTAATAAACGCTCTTGTAATCCTTCCAAATCCTTAGGTGCTTTATCAGAAGTCAACACCAACTGCTTGCCACTTTGATGTAAGTGGTTAAAGATGGCAAAAAATGCATCCTGAGATTTCTCTGCTCTGTTAAAGAACTGCACATCATCAAGAATCAGCACATCAATCAATTGATAGAAGTGAATGAAATCGTTAATGGCATTATTGCGACTGTGGTCTTGGAATTGATTAATGAACTTTTCTGAACTCACATATAAAACCACTTTATTGGGATGAATACGTTTAACGTCGTTTCCGATGGCTTGCGCTAAGTGTGTTTTACCTAAACCTACCCCACCATAAATTACCAATGGGTTAAATGAGTTCGCTCCTGGTTTTTCAGCCACTGTTTTACCAGCACGGCGTGCTACCCTATTGCAATCTCCTTCTATAAAAGAATCAAATGTGTAATTGTGGTTTAACTGCGGGTCAATTTGCATTTTCTTTAAGCCTGGAATCACAAATGGATTCTTCACTGGGCTATCAATCACCAATGGGAAATTCATCTCATTGTTATTGTAGGTTTTCATGCCACTTGCTGGCACATCCATAGAACCTTTTTTGTTGTTACCGCTATCCACCATAATACGGTACTCTAATCTTGCTTCCTTTCCTAATTCACGCTTCAAGGTTTTTGCTAATAAATTAACGTAGTGCTCTTCGATGTACTCATAAAAAAATTGGCTAGGCACCTGAATCATTAATACGTTGTCCTTAAGGTCAACGGGCTGAATTGGTTCAAACCATGTTTTAAAGTGTTGCCATTCGACAATATCCTTAATGATTTTTAAACAACTACTCCAAATTAATTCTGCGCTCTTAGCCATTTTACTTACGAACCCTTTATATAGTGAAAAAAGATTATTCTACCCTTGCCTGATATTATCGAATTGTTAATCAGAATGCGAATATTCAAAACAATTGTTGAAAAAAAAACTTTTTTTTTCGGTTTTTTTTACATGTCCCAAAAACACCCCTTTTAATCCCTCTTTTGATAATTTAACAGGCGTTCAAGATAAAGTAATTTCTAATAAAATGATACTTTATCCACTTTTTTTTAAATATTTTTTTATACTAAAAACGAATGAGTATTTGCTTTTTAAGGCAGACCCTCCATGTTTTCCCCTTTTACCCTACCTTTACCAACTTAATCACAACTATGAGCTACGAATTAACCGGTAAATTAATTGCCAAGTACGACACCGTACAAAGAAAAGAAACCTTTAAGACAAGAGAATTTGTCATCGAAAAATCAGACGATATCAATGGTAAAATCATTACCAATTACGTAAAGTTTCAATGTGTTCAAGACAGAACAACCATGCCTGACCGTTTTAACCTTGGCGATACCGTAAAAGTATTGTTTAATATTAAGGGGTCTAAATGGAATAAAGACGGCAAAGACAACTATATCACCAATTTAGACGCTTGGCGTATGGAAGCGGTTTCATTGGGTGGAGACACTGCTCCTACTGATAATACCTACTTTGATATGCCTCCAGGCGAATCAGGAGACGACCTTCCATTTTAAGGAAACAACTGGCATTTTTTTAGGATAAACACCTAACCCATGCAAAAGAATATACAACTACGGGTAAAACCCGAGGAGGCCGCCAATGCTTCCATACTCATTTCCATTTTAGCTAAGGCCATTGGCCAAGAGCAAGTCGCTATTCATGGCTATCAAATTCTCAAACAATCCATTGATGCCAGAAGTCGTCAACAGGTATGGATCAACCTTACCGTTTTGGCTTTTATTAATGAGTCCCCTAGCGGTAGATTTGAAGAAGAAATAGCTTTCCCAACCTTACCCAACAATGCCAAAGAAGTCCTCATTATTGGTGCTGGACCAGCCGGCCTATTTGCTGCCTTGGAATGTATTCAATTGGGCATCAGACCCATTGTGCTTGAAAGAGGTAAAGATGTGCGTTCACGTCGACGTGATTTAGCCAAATTAAACAAAGAAGGCATTGTCAACCCCGAGAGCAATTACTGTTTTGGGGAAGGAGGTGCAGGCACTTATAGCGATGGTAAATTATATACCCGTAGCAATAAGCGCGGTAGTATTGATAAGATCCTTAGGTTGTTTTATCAGTTTGGTGCTGATGAACGCATTTTATATGAAGCCCACCCCCATATCGGTACCAATAAACTTCCGCATATTATCACTGCCATGCGGGAGCAAATTGAGCTCAGTGGCGGTAAAGTATTGTTTGAAAAGAAACTCGTTGACCTCGTCATTGAGCATGGAGTTATCAAAGAAACCATCACGGCAGACGGCGACCGTTTCCTCACTAATGCATTAATCCTGGCCACCGGCCATTCAGCTAGGGATATTTTTGTCCTTTTAAAAGAGAAGGGTATTTTAATTGAAGCCAAACCTTTTGCCCTAGGTGTTAGAGTGGAGCATCCTCAATCCATCATTGACAGCATCCAATACCATTGTGCCCTTCGTGGCCCCAACTTACCGCCAGCCTCCTATAGTTTAGTGGAACAAGTGAGTGACCGTGGGGTATTTAGTTTTTGTATGTGCCCGGGTGGAATTATTGCACCAGCTGCGACTGCACCAGGCGAAATTGTGGTAAATGGTTGGAGCCCTAGCAAAAGGGACAATGCCTTTGCCAATAGCGGCATGGTAGTGCAAATTGACCTAGCCACCGCAGCTGAATTTCTGGAGAAAAATCAAAGAAACAATCCCCTAATAAATAAAAGTATTAATTTAAGTGACTCATTACTATTGCTTGATTTTCAACAATATATAGAAAATAAAACATTTGAATCTGGAGGTGGGGGTCAAGTGGCACCGGCTACAAGATTGGTGGACTTTTGTACGAATAAAACCTCCTCCAATTTACCAGCAGCTAGTTACCTTCCAGGGCTACAATCTGCTAACTTAGAGGAGGTATTGCCGGGTTTTGTACACCATACATTACAAGCCGGCTTCAAAGCATTTGGCAAAAAAATGAAGGGATATTATACCAATGATGCCATTGTAGTGGGAACCGAAAGCAGGACTTCTTCCCCAGTAAGGATCCCAAGGGATGCTGAAAGCTATCAACACCCACAAATCAAAAATCTTTACCCCTGCGGGGAGGGTGCAGGATATGCAGGTGGCATTGTGAGTGCGGCAATGGACGGTCAAAAATTAGCCAATGTCATTGCCCTTCAACTGGGCTAATTCAACAATTAATCCTGAGACTTTATTTTTTTAGAAAGTAACAATCCGTTATTTATCAATTTATTAGACTTGTATGCTTCTAATTCTTTATTGAGCTGCGTATTCACAGTTCTGGTGGTTCCCAAGTCAGGCTTGCCGGCATTCACCCAAGCAGTGTACCAGAAATCGGTCAGTAAATTAGCGGCAGCAATTAATTGCAAATTAACAGTCGGCCCCAACTCCCTTGCATAGGCTTCCGCAAACTCTTTGGTGTATACTTTGGCTTCTTTTCCATAACGCATTTGCGTCTTATACTTCGTTTCCGGAGTAAACTTAGCAGTAACGGCACGCTCTTTAGCAAACATATCCGGCAGCAATGCATTGGCTTTTCTGATGTCCTTCCATAATGCTTCGGCTGGGCGTTTTAAGTAAACCGCGGTGTGCTTATTATAAAGTTGGTATTGATCCAAAGTCAATTCAGGAATAAAGGATTCCCATAAACTATGCAGGCCTTTCTGCCCTGTTAGCTGACCATCATAATTGGAAGTGGTGTGCAAGGGAACATGCAAATCACCAATATAATGCCCTAAGTCCGCAGCGTAAAATAGGATACTGTCCTTGTTTTTGGATTTAAAAGCCTTGGTCAAAAGGTCCAATTGTATCATTACATTATAAGGACCCCAACCATATTTTTTAAGAGAATCGGCTGTATATTTTTTGACAGCAGATGCCCAATCCATGGGCATTTCATTAATGGCATTGGCACCAAATTTGTCAATATCTATAAAGTGCTTGGTATCCTCGGTCTTGTCTGTATTTCTTCGAATATCCGGTCTAGGTGCATTTTCTACCAAATAAGTCATTTCATTGTGAAAATAACCTTGTAATGGGGCTGGTAAATTATAAATAGCCAATTGATTTACGGTACGATGTACTAAAAATCCCCAACTACTTAGGCCAATAAATGCCCCAATAATTCCTACTTGAAAAAGATGTTTACGCTTGAACATACGCTAATATTTTGACGAATATAGCCTATTATTCTTTTTATATACCTTCTGTCATCTAAAATTGACCATGGATAAATGAGGCCTACCTCCATTCAATTTAGCTATATATTTGAGTACAAATTCTCCACGATAGAAACATTATTAA
>CANKWR010000073.1 GCA_947487525.1 Bacteroidota bacterium | reverse complement strand
TCAATAACTGATCGAGGACCACATTAGAGTTTTTATCTGGAACTAATGTAATGGCGCCTACCCTTAATCCCAAGGCCTTTAGATACATTTGTGCACTTTGTAATGAGAAACCAACCAAGTTAGGCATCTCAACTTGTGGAGCCAATACCCTATTAATTGTCAAATAAATAGTTCTTCCTTTTCTTACGATTTCATCTGCTTCAGGATTTTGTCTAAGAATGGTATTTTTAGGCAGGGTGTCCACATAAATAGAATCTTGAAAAACAACATCAAAGCCCATTGCTTTTAAGTTTTGTTCGGCTGTATTGATATCCAAACCAATGACGGTAGGTACTTTTTCTGTTTTGCCATTCCCTGTAATAAAACCTAATGAAAAAAAGAACAATAGGAATACAATTAAAAATACGCCAATGCCCACTAGGACATTATACCACAAAGGCTTTTTTAATAATTTATCAATTGTTTCCATATCCAACCATTAAAATTAATTCGTTTTAGCAATAGCATCTTCTACTAAAGTAGCATAAAAATCGGTCAAATTCCAATTCATCGCTTTTACTTGCTGTGGTATAACGCTCGCTTCACTTTGCCCGGGAACGGTATTAACTTCTAACATATAGGCTTTTTCAGCAACTTCATCATAAATGAAATCTATTCTTACAACACCTCTACAATTTAAAATAGTGTATGATTTTTTTGCTGCATCCACTAAATCACCGAACATTTTTTCTGAAATAATTGCTGGGGTAATTTCTTTACTCTTTCCCTGGTATTTTGCTTCGAAATCAAAAAACACATTATCAGTGGTGATCTCTGTTATAGGCAATACAGTTAATTCCCCTTTGGATTTAAATACACCAATGGTAAATTCTCTTCCGCTAATAAACTCTTCTACCAATACTTGTGTGTCTTCTTTAAATGCTTTTTCCAATGCAGGTGCTAATTCAGCTAACGTGTTTACTTTACTAATCCCTAAACTACTACCGCCATTATTAGGCTTCACAAAAACAGGCAATTGTAATTGGGCTAAAATTTGGTCAGCTGCTAAAGGAGCTTCCATAAATAAATGCAATGATTTAGCCACATTGACTCCACCAAATCCAGCCACGGCCACCGTATATCTTTTGTTGAAAGTTAAAGCTGAAGTGGCCGTATCGCAACTGGTATAGGGAAGGCCAATCATGTCAAAATAACCTTGTAGTTTGCCATCCTCCCCTGGTGTACCATGAATACACATTAATGCCACATCAAAAGTAATTTTCTCGCCCCCTTCTTCAATACTAAAATCAGCTTTATTAACAGCCACTTCCTCTCCCACTCTATTTTCATACCACCATCCAGTTGGATGTATATCAATTAAATAAACATCATAAATATGCTTATCAAGTGCATTCATCACCGTCTTTGCACTTTTATAACTTATTTGCGCCTCTGAACTTAAGCCACCCGTAACCAATGCTACTTTCTTTTTCATCTTCGGAAATTCTCAATTATTGATATCATAAATATAGGAAATAAAAAAAGGGAAAAACTTCCCTTTTTTATAGTAAAACTAAGCGTGTAGTTTATCTTTTTTTGCTAGCAATGTGTCAACCGTTTCTTGGTATAACTCATCGTGCACACAGCAGTCTACAGGACATACTGCAGCACATTGTGGTTCTTCGTGGAAACCTTGACATTCAGTACATTTGTTTGGCGTAATATAATAGGTATCACTAGCAATTGGTGCGATTCTTGCGTCCGCATCCACAGCCGTTCCATCTAATAAACTAAAACTTCCTTTTACTGTAGTGCCATCCGCCATTGCCCACTCAACACCACCTTCATAGATAGCATTATTTGGACATTCTGGTTCACAAGCTCCACAATTGATACATTCATCGGTGATTTTCAGTGCCATAAAAATAATTTAATAATTAGTGACGTACTTTTGCCTTACAAATATAAAGAACTGACATGAACATTCAAGCAAGAATTGACGCTTTTTTTACCCTTGGCGATAAATATTTTAATGCCGATAACCCGGGATTCCAAGAAGCCAAAGCGAAAGCCTACAATCAAAATGCCTGGTTTTTGCCTGAGTTTATAGAACAGTCTTCCAAACAAATAATTACTCAGTTTTTGCAAAAGGAAGAAATGACCAATTGGGTAAACTTATACCCTGCTATCGCGAACACCAACACTGGTATTAAAGTAGGCATTGTCATGGCTGGCAATATTCCCATGGTTGGTTTTCATGATTTATTAAGTGTGTTGATTGCTGGCCATACTGCCATCGTTAAACTTTCCTCCAAGGACACGGTACTTATGCAATTTGTCATTGATGCCTTATTTGAAATTAATCCGGCATTTAAAGCGTTAATAATCGTTCAGGAACAATTAAAGCATTGCGATGCCTACATTGCTACGGGCAGTAATAATGCTGGACAGTTTTTTGAACAATATTTTGGCAAGTATCCCAATATAATTAGAAAAAATAAAACATCCGTAGCCATTTTAACCGGCAATGAAACCAATGCAGAATTGGCATTGTTGGCCGACGATATACTATTGTATTTTGGTATGGGATGCAGGAATGTTACTCAAATTTGGGTGCCGAAACAATATGATTTTATCCCTTTACTTTCCGCATTAAAAAAATATGATTATTTAATTGACCAACATAAGTTTAAGCACAATTACGATTACCAATTGGCTTTATTAATGATGAATAGACAGTTTTATATGGATGCAGGCGGAATATTATTAAGTGAAAATCCCTCCCCATTTGCCGCCATCTCTCAAATACATTATCAATTTTATTCCCCTGGTCAAATCCCTGAATTTGACAGGAAGGAAATTCAATGTATTGTAGGTAAGGATCACCTTTCCTTTGGGAGCCTGCAACAACCTACCCTTAGTCAATATGCCGACGGGGTGGATACCCTGGAATTTTTGTCAAGTTTAGGGTAAGCATTTCCGAAAAATTGACATAAACGAACGTTTTCGTAAATATTTTGTTAATAATCGGTAATTTTTTTGTGACAAAGTTTCGGATTTGTTATTTTGCAAGAAAAATGGTATGTAAATTGTAATTAGTTAATAGTAAACTCAAAATTGATAAAATTATGAACCTGAACTTTAAAAATGTATTGGCAATTATTGGCATCAGTGCATGTACTACTTTATTAAGCATTTGGGGCTATACCAGTTGGAATAAGTCTAGCAGTTTTGAAAATAATGGTAAACTACCTGCTAATTATGCAAGTTTCACCAACGGCATGACTCCTGCTTCCACAGTTGATTTTACGCCTGCAGCAAATTCAGCATCCCCCGCAGTAGTGCATATCAAAACAAAAACCAACGCAAAAAAGGTAGAAAATGGATCACAAGCAAGACCAAGAAATCCCTTCTTTGATTTTTTTGGAGATGATAATTTTGGAGACTTTTTTGGAGGACCAAGAATGATACCAGAACAAAGAGCAAGTGGTAGCGGCGTATTAATTACAGCCGATGGATATATTGTAACCAACAACCACGTGGTAAATGGTGCAGATGAAATTAATGTTACCCTAACGAATAAAAAAACATATAAAGCCAAAGTGATTGGCGTGGATGCAAGCAGCGATTTAGCGGTGATTAAAGTGGAAGAAACTGGCTTACCTTATTTAGTATATGGAAATAGTGATGATGTGAAATTAGGCCAATGGGTACTAGCCATTGGATATCCATTAAGCCTGGATGTAACCATCACAGCAGGAATTATCAGTGCAAAAAACAGAAGCATTGATATCAACTCAAGACAAAGTGATAAGCCACTTGAATCTTTCCTTCAAACTGATGCTGCTGTTAATCAAGGAAACAGTGGAGGTGCATTGGTAAACACGGCTGGTGAACTAGTGGGTATTAACTCTGCTATCATGTCTCCGACTGGTTCTTATGCGGGATACTCCTATGCAATTCCTGTAAATATTGTAAAGAAAGTGGTAACGGACATCGTAAAATTTGGAACCGTTCAAAGAGCCTACCTAGGACTTAGTTATGCAAAAGATGGTTTATCAGATGAAGAAATTAAAAAAATAGAAAGTGAATTAAAAGTAAAGTATAAAGAAGGAGAAGGTTTATTGGTAACCGATGTATTAGAAGGAGGCGCTGCCATTGCAGCTGGTATTAAAAAAGGAGATATCATCTCAAAATTAAATGGTGTTGCCATAAAAACAGCCCCAGAATTACAAGAACAAATCTCTAGATATAAGCCAGGTGACAAAATTTCAGTGGTCGTAAAAAGAGGCGGAAAGGAGATGAGCTTTGACGTTGTATTAAAAGCAAAATTGGGTAATTCCGATTTAACAAAGAGCAGCAAAATGGCTGAAAAATTAGGGGGCAAATTAGAAACCGTCGACAAAGCAACTGCCGATAAAAATGATATTGAAGGCGGTGTGGTTATTAAAGATTTAGGGAATGGCGTTTTAGGTAAAAGCAGGGTTGAAAAAGGATTTGTAATTACCAGCGTTAATGACGAAGAAGTTAAAACAGTGGAGGAGTTTTATGAGGCTGTTAAAAAATCAAATGGAACCATAAAAGTAGGTGGTTTTTATCCAGGCTATTATGGCAACTATGCCTTTATCTTAAATTTGAAGGATTAAAATAAAACAATTACAAAAAAAGGTCGCTTATTTAAGCGACCTTTTTTTTATTTCATTTGTTGCCATAAAGCTTCTTTTTCTTGAAGGCTTATCGATGCTAAATCAAGTCCATGCTCGTTCGCATACTGTTCCATTAGTTCAAAGCGATGCTTGAATTTTTTATTGGTCTTTTCTAAAGCCGTTTCAGGATCAATATTTAAAAAACGCGCATAATTAATCATACTAAACAATACATCCCCAAATTCCTGCTCCATTTTAGCCTGATTATTGGCTTCTATTTCCACTTTCAACTCTCCTATCTCTTCCTGTACCTTATCCCAAACCTGTTCCTTATTCTCCCATTCAAAACCCACATGTTTTACCTTCTCTTGTATTCTTAATGCTTTTACAATCGCTGGCAAACTATTGGGCACACCACTTAAAATAGTTTTATTGCCTTTGCCCTCTTGTAATTTTAACTGTTCCCAATTTCTTTTTACATCATCCTCATTTTCGACTTTCACATCCCCATAAATATGCGGGTGACGATGAATTAATTTTTTCGCAATGCCTTCCATCACTTCCTCTAGCGTAAACTTCCCTTGCTCCTTACCTATCCTTGCATAAAATAAAACATGGAGCATGATGTCTCCCAACTCTTCTTTTATTCCCTCCCAGTCTTCCTCTACAATACTATCCACCAACTCATACAATTCCTCAATGGTGTTGCTTCGCAAACTATGAATAGTTTGCTTTTGATCCCAAGGACATTTTTCACGAAGGGTGTCCATGATTTCAACTAATGCTAAAAAGCGTTGTGCATTTAATTCTTGACTCATTGTAGTAATTTTTGAAAGATAAGGCGTTGCAAAGATACAAACACATTTGGACTGCCGACTCAGTGCCTTCGTCGTCTTCCTCGATAGCGGGTCTTACCCAAAGCCTTTAAATTAACTTCGGGACTGCCGACTCAGTGCCTTCGTCGTCTTCCTCGATAGCGGGTCTTACCCAAAG
>CANKWR010000072.1 GCA_947487525.1 Bacteroidota bacterium | reverse complement strand
AAACAAATAAAACATATCGTTTTTTAACTGGGATTGTGGGGTTGAAAGGGGATAGTGCTACTTATGTGGGCTATTTTGCTGGCCCAGAGGATCAATATCAATGGCATTTATTGTCAAAATGGACACAACATAAAACGGATACCAAAACAGGGTTCAAAAATTTATATGCATTTGTAGAAAACTTTGGAGAAAATGGAAATGATTTTTTTAAAGCCTACTATGCAAATCAATGGGCAGTGACTTATAATGGCAATTGGATTGAACTCACTGAAGCCAAATTTACCACCACGGCCAATCCAAAAACACACCAACGTTTTGATTATGGGGCAGGGGTAGAAGACGGTCAATTTTATATGTTCTCTGGAGGATTTAAACAAATGCGCAATATCATGCCAGGAGGTATGATTAAAAGAAAACCAACAGGAAAACATATTGAAATTAATTTTGAGGGATTGGAGAAATGATGATTCAATTGAAACTTGAAATAAAAAATATATTACTTTATTTTAAAATGTATTATCTTGCATTTATAAATTAAGTTGATCTATGAAAACCTATCGTTTATTTTTTTTAAGTATAGTTACTTTATTTTTCCTTCATGGTTGTACCAAAACGGATTTAACCGTAAACACACCTTCTAATACAATTAAAGCGCCTTCCAATTTAGTGGCGACTGCTTTTTCATCAAGTAGAATTGATTTAAGGTGGACAGATTCTTCAGGCAACGAAGAAGGATTTAAAATTCTAAGAAAAATAGGGAATGGTTCATTTACCCAAATTGCAACAGTAGCGCAAAATGTAGCTACCTATTCTGATACTGGTCTTAGTCCCGAAGAAACGTATAGTTATGCAGTTTTTTCTTACAATGCGAGTAGCAATTCAGTGAATTCAAATACAGCCAATGCAACTACTCTTCCTGGTATCCCTAATGCACCCTCCAATTTAAACGCGGTTGTTTATGATGCAACTCAAATTGATTTAAGTTGGACTGACTTATCTGGTAATGAACTAGGATTTAAAATTGAACGAAAAACAGGTACTGGTGCATTTTCTGTTGTGGCTACGGTGGCTAGAAATGAAGTTAAATACGCTGATGTAGGTTTAGTACTTGGCACAACCTATACTTATCGGGTTACAGCCTATAATAATTTAGGTAATTCAAGCTATACTAGTCCATTAGATGCTACACCCGTGTTAACGCCTAATCCTTCACCTACTACAAATGATTTATTTACAGTACATTTTGTAACAGATACTAGAGGTTTTATTGCTGGGAATAAAGTGGTGCTTAAAACCACCAATGGGGGAACCACTTGGAATATAATTAGGGAGAATGCAAGCATTACCTATACAGCAGTGAAGTTTATTGATGCCTTAAATGGATATATTGGTGGTAATGATCAATATTATTCCTATTTATACCAAACTACTGATGGTGGTATTACATGGACGGAGATTGATAAAAAGTGGTTCCAAAATAATCCAATAAGAATAAATGATATTGCCTATGCAAATAATACCTTAATGTATGTTTTAAATGCGCCAACCGGAGGTAGAATGTATGGAAATTTATATTTTTTGACAAACAATGTAGTAACAAGAACACTTACAGGAAATAATAACCAAGGATTTAATTGCTTAGATATTGTGAATGGAAATTTATTAATAGGTGGTGCTGTATATTGGGATGGCTCAAAATATGTCGGGGGAGCTTTAACGATTAATAATTTTACTACACCTCAACTTAATTCAACTAATATTGGTTTAGCCGAAAATATAAATGGAATATCTGCAGTATCAAATAAAGCTATTGCAGTAGGAGAAAAGGGATCGCTTTCAGTTTCTTCCAATAATGGTTTAAGTTGGACTTCAAGGACAATTACTGGTTATAGTGCAATAAAACTTAGTGCAACTGTTTTATTAGACGCTAATAATGGTTTTGTTGTGGGTGATGGGGGTCTATTATTAAATACTTCCGATGGTTCAGTGAATTGGACAAAGGTCAACAATACAAATACTGAAAATGTAAATTCGATTGCCAAAAAACCAAATGGAAGTGTTTATATGGTAGGAAATAAGGGAATAATTATCAAAATAAAATAGGATTACCTCGCTACGCTCGGTGATCCTTTAGTGGAGCTTACCCAAAGCCTTTTAAAAGTATAATAGGAACTATTCGCTTCGCTCATTTATCCTATTATACTTTTGCTTTTACTTTCTCGTCGCCACATTAAAGCAAGCTTTATGTGCCTCCTTAAAAGCAAAAGCCTGTCACTTTCGTGACAGGCTTTGTGATCCGGATTGGATTCGAACCAATGACCCTCATCTTAGAAGGATGACGCTCTATCCAGCTGAGCTACCGAACCAGGAGCTTCCAATTGGAGGTGCAAAATAAGGGTAAAATAAGCTTAATTCAAAGAAAAATAGGGTATAAATCAATCTGTTGCCATCAAGTCCCTAATAACTACACTGGCTACGCTACAGCCAAACATAGCAGGCATATAACTTAAAGTGCCAATTGTTGATTTTTAGGGGAAGGCTTTTTCTGTTACAATGATTTTATCTTGATTTGCTTTTTCTGGGCTAAAAACCACTTTTAGGCCCTTTTTAACTCCTAGGCTTTGTAGTCTTTTACGAACATATCTGGCCAAATTACAAACATAAGTTTTGGAGATATCTGTAATTACAATTTGAGCAGGATCTACTTTTCCGCCTGCACCCATTGAACTTACTATAGGTAATTTCAGGTCTAAACATTTTTTGATTAAAAACACTTTACAGGAAAGGGTGTCAATGCAGTCAACGACATAGTCCCATTTTGCTGAGTTTAGCAGCTCGGTCGTGATTTCGTCTTTAATATACATTTCATGCACTGTTAAATTCAATGCGGGGTTAATGTCTAACAGCCGGGCTGAAAGTACTTTCGCTTTTGGTAAGTCCACAGTTGAATGAAGTGCTTGAATTTGTCTATTGATATTACTTGCATCCACTCG
Organism: Bacteroidota bacterium; assembly: GCA_947487525.1. Taxonomy (GTDB): domain Bacteria; phylum Bacteroidota; class Bacteroidia; order Chitinophagales; family Chitinophagaceae; genus Sediminibacterium. The sequence goes on along the minus strand of CANKWR010000072.1, from coordinate 2,717 downwards.
GTCATTGTCTACTATGGTAATTTTACCAACACCAGCTCTTACAATCATTTCAGCACATATGGCACCCACACCTCCTAGTCCAATGACCAATACATTTTTAGTCATCAATTGTTCCATAGGTTCGTCGCCAAGCATTAATTGAGTTCTACTCATCCAATAAGGTATCATGTTGTATCTTTAGACTGCAAAAATGAATAATCTATGCGTATAATAAAAATTGTTTTGGGTTTACTTTTGTTAGGTCAACAATCTGTTGCTCAAAACCCCATTAAAATTTTAACGGAAAAGAAGGGTATAAGCTTAAGAGGGCTCTCCATTCCATCGGAAAAAGTAGTATGGGCAAGTGGAAGTAAAGGCACTGTTGTTAAATCCGTGAATGGAGGAGAAAGCTTTGAATGGCTTCAAGTAAAAGGTTTTGAAACAAGAGATTTTAGGGCCATTCACGCATGGGATGATAAAGAAGTACTTATCGTAGCGATTGCTGCTCCTGCAGTGATCTTAAAAACAATGGACGGAGGAATCAGTTGGAATAAAGTATACGAAAATGCGGACACTAGTATGTTTTTAGATGCAGTTAAATTTAAAGATAACTTTAAAGGAATAGTCATTGGAGATCCTATCAATGACACTATATTTTTATTAAACACAGAAGATAGAGGGAATCATTGGAATAAAGTAAAACCTAGTTTTTGGAAATCGAAAGTACAAGATGGGGAGGCTTTTTTTGCTTCGAGCAATAGCAATCTTGCCTATTTAAATGAAAAAATTATTTTTATTTCTGGAGGAATGAAAAGTAGATTATGGATAGATGGTTATGCAATGCCGCTACTCATGATGGAAGGGGGTAAATCAACTGGTGCCAATAGTATTGATATTTCTCCCGATCAAAATAAAATGATTGTTGTGGGAGGTGATTTCATGAAAGACACCGTGACTTTCGATGTCGCGCGTGCATTCAAAAAATACGGTGATCAATTCCAAATGAATACTTCTTTCACCATGCCAAATGGATATCGTTCCTCCGTAAAATTTATCGATAATAATATAGTGGTTGCCTGTGGAACTTCGGGGGTAGATGTGACCAATGATGCGGGTAAAAAATGGACTTTATTTTCAAATCAAAGTTTTCATGTCATTCAGCACCAACCAAATAAAAAAGCGGCATTTTTTGCAGGATCGGGTGGAAGGATTGGGTATTATCTTTTTGAATAACTTAAACAGTATTAACGAAATTGTGTAAAACTTTGCCAAAACCAAAAATTTTTAATTTTTAGCTTTTTGTTTTGTAATTCTTGACTTAACTTAGATCATGATGAAAAAATTCCAAGCAATTATATCATTCGAATTGGACGAAGAATTTATGACTTTAGTCCCACCGCATCGAACCTATATCAATTTCTTACTCAATAAAGGGGTGATAGATAGTTATGCAGTAAGTATGGAAAACCAAAATTCATGGATTACCATCAATGCAAATACAAAAAAGGAAGTAAAGGAAATACTTGAAAAATCACCATTGGCTCCTTATTGGACCTTTGAAATAGTAGAATTATTCGTGTATGATAGCCAATCTACTAGGTTACCAGCGGTACAATTAAATTAATTCCCCTTTTTTTTGGGAGTTTAAGATTTGCCCCCTATTTTTGCACTCCTCAAAAGGGAAAAGGGAGCATAGCTCAGTTGGTTTAGAGCATCTCGTTTACACCGAGAGGGTCCGCGGTTCGAGCCCGTGTGCTCCCACAAAAAATCCTCAACAAATCAAGCTAGATTGTTGGGGATTTTTGCTTTTTAGCCTTTTACCATAATTGAACTAAGTTTGCCATATGCAAGTATTTACTACCCGCAATAAAATTATCATCACTTGTAATAAGTGGTTGGCACCCGCCTTAAGATCAGAGGTAATTGGCCTTGGCTTTGATGTAGATCGGGTTTTTCAAACCGGTGTGGAATTAACGGGTACGGTAAATGATTGTATTCGATTAAACTTGAACCTAAGATGCGCAAGTCAGGTGATGTATTCCTTGAAAAATTTTATTTGCAATGACCCAGATGAATTGTATAAAAATGCGGTATCTATTCCCTGGGAAAAGATGATCAAGCCAGACGGTTATTTCTCCGTAATAAGTAATGTCTTTAATGATACAATATCCACTAATTTATTTGCCAACCTACGTGTGAAAGATGCGGTAGTGGATAGAATGCGGGAAGTAAGTGGCAAGCGCCCTTCTACCGGTGCCGAACTTTCAGGAGCAGTGGTATATTTATTTTGGAAAAATGATGAAGCCGAATTATTCTTAGATACCTCAGGTGATTCATTGGCAAGACATGGCTATAGAAAACTACCAGGCAAAGCACCTATGTTGGAAGCCCTTGCGGCCGCCACCATATTATCAACTAAGTGGAACAAGTTTGGGGCTTTTGTAAACCCCATGTGTGGATCAGGTACCTTGGCCATTGAAGCTGCGTTAATTGCCACCAAGCGTGCACCTGGATTATTTAGAATCAATTACGCCTTTATGCATTTGATAGGATATGATCCATCTGTTTATGATAAAGAAAGAAACATCATAGAGGAGCAAGTTAGGCATTTGCCCAACTTGATCATCATTGCATCCGATATTAGCAGAGATGCCATTAAAGTGGCAAAAATCAATGCATCTGTTGCCGGTGTAGAAGACTTAATTGATTTTCAGGTATGTGATTTTGAAGCCACTGAA
>CANKWR010000071.1 GCA_947487525.1 Bacteroidota bacterium | reverse complement strand
CTATTGTAATAACCAAGGTACTTGCTTGCTGAGTAGCAATAAACATTTCCTTGTTTTTAGAGGGCAAATCATCATTCAAATGCACACGACAATCTCTTAATTTTTTATTGTGTAAATTGGCTTTCTTAGCACGTTCGTTCGCTAATTTTTTAATACCTGCCAATTCTTTTCTTTCTCTTTCGTTTTGTTCAATTCGCTTTTTTAGTGCTTCGGCAACATTTGCATTACGATGCAAGAAATTATCTAGTTCTTTAGCTAAAAATTCAGTGACAAAATTCTTCATGCTTGGCCCACCATCTGCTACATTCTGAGAACCTAACTTGGTTTTGGTTTGACTCTCAAAAACAGGCTCTTGCACACGAACCGAAACCGCAGCTACAATACTGGTTCTAATATCTGATGCCTCATAATCTTTTTTATAAAAATTACGAATCACTTTTACGTAAGCTTCTCTAAAAGCTTGCTGATGCGTTCCTCCTTGAGTTGTGTATTGACCATTTACAAAAGAGAAAATATCTTCCCCATAATCATTGTTATGCGAAATAGCTACTTCAATGTCCTCTCCTGTTAAGTGCATGATAGGATATCGCAACTCATCAGGATTGGTTTTGCGTTCCAATAAATCCAACAAACCATTTTTACTTACAAATTTTTTATCGTTAAAATGAATAATTAAACCTGCATTCAAGTAACAATAATTCCAAAGCTGGCTTTCAATATATTCGTAAATAAAATGATAGTTTTTAAAAACCGTCGCATCAGGTGTGAAAATTACTAAAGTTCCATTTTGCTCGTTGGTCTTTGTTTCCTTAGTCTCGTTTATTAACAGTCCTTTTTGAAAACTGGCAGAACGACATTTACCTTCTCTAAAAGCTGTCACGTTGAAATCCTCACTCAAGGCATTCACCGCTTTCGTTCCCACCCCATTTAAACCAACCGACTTTTGGAAAGCTTTACTATCGTATTTCGCTCCTGTATTTATTTTACTAACTACGTCAACAATTTTACCTAAAGGAATACCACGACCATAGTCACGAATAGTAACTGTTTTATCTTGAATAGAAATCTCCACCTGTTTACCATAACCCATGGTATGTTCGTCAATACAGTTATCTATCACTTCTTTAATTAATACATAAATGCCATCATCAGGTGCAGTACCGTCACCTAATTTACCAATATACATCCCTGGGCGTAAACGAATATGTTCTTTCCAGTCGAGTGACCTAATGGAGTCTTCATTATATTCAGCCCCGATCTTTGCTTCTGCCATAATTATCAATACTTTATGAGCATAATATGCCCTATTCTAGCTGCAAATCTAATACTCGAACTAAGTTTAGCAATCTAAATAATGGCAAAAATGGGCAAATGTGGATAAAAGGATTAAAGCATTATCTTTATCCCATCAAAAACGAAGCAACATATCCAATTACTGACCTTGAATTCATCAAAAACAAGGCTGTTGAATTAGCCACAGAAAACCACGAATTTCAGGATTTTCTTCGAAATTTAAACAGTTTAAGCCTAGATAAAGCCGTTTTTGACCTTTCTGAAGCCATTTCCCCAAAAATTGAATGTACCGACTGCGGTAACTGCTGCAAAAGTCTCATGGTGAATATAGACGAGGAGGAAGCGAATAACTTATCGGCGCATTTAGGCCAAACCAGGGCCGAATTTGATTCAAAATACCTAGACAAGGGAGAATCAGGCCGCATGGTAGTTAACGCCATTCCTTGTCATTTTCTAGTGGGCAATAGCTGTAGTGTATATGAACACAGGTTTGCAGGTTGTAAGGAATTCCCTGCTTTTCATGTTCCTGATTTTAACAAAAGGCTATTTACTACCTATATGCATTATGACCGTTGTCCCATTATTTTTAATGTAATGGAAACCTTGAAATTAGATGCAGGATTTAAAAAAGGAGATTCCTAAATAAAATTCATTCAATTCAATAGTAAAATTCATGGCCTTGCAATTTGGAATAGATATTGTTTTAAAAAATAATCCAGATTGGAAACAACAACGCATTGGCATGTTGACCAATGATGCAGCAAAAACAAATACAGGAATACATAGTAGATTGGCACTGAAAAATGCAGGATTTAATTTAGAACAATTATTTTCCCCTGAACATGGGATGAATGCGATAGGTGTAGATGGGGCTTTAATGAATGATGGAATTGATGAAATTACTATGCTTCCTATTAAAAGTCTTTACGGTGAAAAATTTATGCCCAGCGAAGAGGACTTAAAGGATATCGATATCATGTTGTTTGATATTCCTGATGCGGGTACCCGATTTTATACCTATTTGTGGTCCATGACTTATTGGATTGAAGCTGCTTCAAAATATAAAAAGCATGTGATTATTTTAGACCGCCCTAATCCACTTGGCGGAGATTTAAACAGTTGTGAAGGCCCAATGTTAGATACTAAATTAACTAGCTTTATTGGCAGATTTAATATCCCCATAAAACACCAATGTACTTTTGGTGAATTAGCACACTATTTTAACGCATTACAAAATTGGAATGCACAGCTTACGGTTATTAAAGCGGAAGGTTGGAAAAGAAATCAATTTTTTTACGATTGGAATTTACCCTGGTGGAATCCTTCCCCTGCTTTGCAAAATATGGAAGCAACCCTACTTTACCCAGGTCTTTGTTTTTTTGAAGCAACCAATGTTTCCATTGGACGAGGCACAAAATATTCATTTGAATGGTTGGGGGCTGAATGGCTGAATATTCCCGCAGTAGTAATGGTTTGTCAACATATTTTAAAGGAAGATATCGTAGTGGAAACTGTATCAAAAGGAATCCGCATTAAAGTAATTGACCCTTATTCATATGATGCAGTATTAAATGGACTTATTCTATTAAAATTGATAAAGGATTTGCACCCTACTCATTTTAAATGGGCACCCTATCCTACCTTAGCAAATCCAAGTGGCGGCAATCACTTATCCTTGTTATTAGGTATGCCAAATGCGGAAAGTATTTTTGAATTGCCATTACAAGAATGGCTTCAACAAATTGGGAAAAATATAAAAGTGTCAGGATGGTCAAAGAACATTGCGCCATATTTATTATACCCTTAATTGTGTTAGTTAAGTACTCAAATCAATGATGTCCATCCAAGCTTCCATACAAAAGATAGCCATTCTGGCCAATCCACGTGCAGGAGGCGGTAGCGCATTGAAAATTGCGGACTGGCTAAAATCCTCCTTAGATCTTATCAATATCAACAACCATATTTATAGTGACTATTGGCCAACCTTTGAACAATTAAACAACTATTCAGATTGCTGGATCATTGGAGGTGACGGAACAATAAATTATTTCATTAACAAATATCCAGATTGTAAATTAGCACTTGCACTATTTGATAGTGGCACAGGAAATGATTTTGCATGGAAAATATATGGGAATACTGGTTTAGCTGCCAGATTTGAACAAGTCATGCAAGGCAGTCCTACCCCTATTGATGCTGGCAAAATCAATCAAAAATTATATATTAATTGTATTGGCGTTGGATTCGATGGAGAAATTATAAAATCGATGAGTACAATCCGATTCCTGGGTGGAAAATTTGGCTATTTACTTGCGGTTATTTTGAAAATTATCAGTTTTAAAGAAAAACCCTTTTTCATCCAATCTGATCATCATCATTTTGAAGGTAAGTTTTTATTAGCATTTATTGTCAACTCTTCAAGAGCAGGTGGCGGATTTTATATTGCCCCCAATGCTTCCATCCAGGATGGTTATTTAGACATGATTTTATGTGAGGCTTTACCCGTGTGGAAACGTCTTATATATCTACCCATTATAAAGAGCGGTAAGCACATGCATTTGCCTTTTGTGAAACAAGCTTTAGGAAAAGCATTTACCATTCAATGTCAGGAAGAAATGCCCATTCAAGTAGATGGAGAATTAATTTATGCAAAAGAAGTAGAAGTAAAAGTATTAGAAAAGCAGTTTAACTTCAGGTATTAGTTAACTATAAATTTTCAATGTTTGTTTTGCGCTCAATTTTCATTTTCTTAAAAACGGATGGTGAAACACCTGTAATTTTTTTAAACTGATTGGAAAAATGGGCAATAGAACTGTAATGTAAAATGTCGGCTATTTCTGTGAGTGATTTTTCATCATAAAAAATGAATTCTTTAGCTTTTTCAATTTTATGGTTAATATAAAAATGTTGAATGGTCTCCCCTTTTACCTTGGTGAACAAATTGGTCAAATACCCATAATCTAATCCCAATTTTTCAGAAATATAATCAGATAAATTTACCAAAGGGCTTGTCTCATCATAATGCACTAACTCAATAATGATATTCTTAATTTTTTCAATAAAAATGGCGTTGTGGTCATCTAGAATTTCAAGCCCTGCAGACTTAAGTTCAGTATTTAATTTTAAAAGAAGGAAGTCATCTAATTCACCTGGCAAATCGGCATAGCCTAATTCAATGTAATTATAAGGTATCGATAACTTATCAAGTTTTGCAATTACCAAGTTCTTGCACCTTAAACTAACCATATATTTTATATAAATTCTCAAAAGATAAAATTGTACTATAAATAAATGCTAATCTTCATACCCACTTTTAATAACCGTTATAATCATTTTAAATTGTTCGTTTGCATGAAATTGATGCAATGCATGTGATGGTATAATCATACCCTCCCCTAGTTTTAATGTATATACTTTGTTATCAATCGTGACTTGTGCTTGTCCATCTATAATTTGAACGAAAGTATCATAAGGAGAAAGTTTTTCTGCTAATTCTTCCCCCACATCAAAAGAGGACAATGTCACATTGCCGGTAATGCGCTTTAATATTGTTTTGCTAACAACTGCATTGGGCATGTATTGTATAACCTGTACAATTAAATGGGGCTTTAACTTTTCAAGTTCTTTCGAATCATTTTTTGTTTGCATTGTTTTATATTAATCAAAATTTTTCAACCCATATTTATTATATAAAGCTACCCTTCATGACAAAGTAAATTGCAATAAAAAAAATAAGGAACAAGATGACAACTAACATATAATAAAATAAAATAATATTTATGATATTAATCATACAATTGTGGCAAATATGCAATATGTGTAATTAATAGATATAAATGTGTAATAATTATGAATAGCTACTCCGCTAATTTTATAATTAGAACGAGCCTGATGGTGGGCATTTTTAAATATTAAAAAAATATACGCAAAACAACATGAAAGCAATTGAAAGAATTTCGGAGTATTTGAATTTCAAAATTATTACTCCACACAAATTTGAACAAACGGTTCATTTATCAAATGGCTATTTTCAAAAACAATTAAGAAATAAAGGATCCATTGGTTCTGATATCTTAATTAAGGTATCTGATAAGTACGATGACCTAAATATTTTATGGGTGCTCACTGGTGAGGGTCATATGTTAAAATTTCCAGCGAAAATAATTGAGCTCAGTGAAAATCAACATTATAATATTTACTAATTAAGTAGCTGGTTGTTCCGCTATTTTATCAGTTCTTTTTGTACCTGCGTATAATTCATACTCTAATAACCTGCAATCTATTTTTGCATTTAAAAATTCTATGCGCCTGCTTGGCTTCAAACGAATTTTTTTAGCCAATTCTAGATTGCCTGTAAAAATATAGCCCGTCATCCCTTTACATTTATTTTTCATGTAATCCCCCATTCTAGCATAAGTGGCTTCTAATTCCAACTCCTCTCCCAGCCTTTCCCCATATTCGGGATTAATCATTAAAACTGCACCTTCTTCCGGTTCTGGCATTTCAGTGGCTTCAAAATCACATACCTGAAAATCAATTAAGTCTTCTACACCAGCAACAGATGCATTGATTTTAGCCACTTTAATGGC
>CANKWR010000070.1 GCA_947487525.1 Bacteroidota bacterium | reverse complement strand
TTAGACGACCAAATTTAACATTAATAATTGGCTTAACTTTGGGTATGCTAAAAAAACTAATCCCCTACGCTTTTATTTCCCTTATCCTAACAGCATGCGGTAATGATACCCCTGTTGAACAAGCTGACAATGGATTGGATGGCGGACGTAATTTTATTGAAAGTTATATGCAGGGAGACATCCAAAAGGCACAGTTGTATTTGGTGGAGGACCCCGAAAACCAAGCCTATTTTGATAAAATGTCTACCCGCTATTTTTCCATGGACAAGGAAGGAAGGAATCAATTTAGACAGGCTTCCATTCAAATTAATGAAGTAAAAACAGTAAACGACCAAACCACCATCATTTATTACCAAAACTCATTTGAAAAAATCCCCAGGTGGCTAAAAGTCATCTCCACTCCCAAGGGTTGGAAAGTAGATTTAAAATACAGTTATGGGCCTAAATTATAGGATAAAAAGATAAAAACTGTATATTTGCGGAGTCTAAAAACAATCAAAAAAAATAATTCTGACACAATGGAAGCACAAAAAGACAATAAAAAATACTGGATCTACTGTTTTGCATGGTTGGCGATTATGGTAACATTAATGTTTGTATACAGAGAATTTTTCTGGTTAGCGCTTCCTGGAACCGTTACTTATTTCGCTAAAGCAATGGACATATTTTAGTACTCAACTACTTATAAAATAAAAAAAGGGAGCCTCCAAAAGAAGCTCCCTTTTTTTATTTTAATATGGTTAAAGCGGCCGCTACATAACTGAAGTTCTCTGGTTGAGCATGGTGGATCGCTTTAATCACCTTAGACGATCCTAGACGAACTACCACCGCATTTTTATCTTTAATAATGTAAACGTATTGCCCAAATAATCCATTTTGAGCAACTACTTTGTGTCCCTGCTCATTGAATATCCAATATTGATACCCATAATAATCCACTGGATTCCCGCCTTCGGTAGGGTCTTTTAAATAGGATGCTGGCGATGTTGCTTCCTGAATATACTTTTGAGAAACAATTTGCTGATTACCCCATTTACCGTCTTGTAAAACCAATTGACCAAACCTAGCATAGTCTCTTGCTACCCCATTGAAACAACAAAAAGCTTTTTCATGTTTTTTATCGCCATCGGTTAACCACTTTGCATCCGATTCAGCACCCATTGGAATCATGAATGTTTCAGAAACCGTTTTAGCAATGGACTGACCAAATACTTTCTCCACAATTAAACCAAGCACCTGCGTATCTGCACTTCGGTATTCCCAATTCACCCCCGATGGCTCCTCAGGTATTAACTTGTCAATTAAAAATTCTTCATTGTCGCCATAATAAGCAGAAGCATTTAAACTAAAATAACCGCCATCAGACTCTTTATAATTGGAACCAGAACTCATGGTTAACAAATCCTTAATACGTAATTTTTCCCAGCCATCCTTTTTAAATCTAGGAATATAATCCCCTACTACATCATGAACCGATTTTATTTTTCCTTCATCAATAGCAATCCCAATCAATAATGAAATAATACTTTTAGCTGCAGAAAAGGAACCACTTATTGTAGCAGGAGTATAGCCATCAAAATATTTTTCATACAAAAGTTTTCCATCTTGAAAAACTAAAAAAGCATGTGTATTATTTGAATCGATAATGGTCATTAATGAATCTGGTATACGCTTTTTATTATAATTGGAATCCAAAGGCCAATATTGAGTTTGTGGCGCTTTTTCAACAATATTATAGGGATGTGTTTTATAATCGTGGATGGTATGTTTCCCCCACTTCACAAAATTGCGCAAATGAGAAAAATTAGGCGTAAATGACAAGCCGAAACCAATTACTATAATCGCAATTAAGCCGATTAACACTTTTTTTAGCATATAACCCTTGTTTAGTTTAAATTACATCCTCTTTACGCTATAAAATCAAAAAAGATTTTCAGTGCAAGAATGGAAAACTAAATTAACCAATTAAATTAATATTAACACATGAGTAACCAGTACTTTGACGAGATCATTGAAAAAAGAAGGTCTAACCGAAAGTTCGACGAAAATATTGAAGTACCGAATGATGTTATTCAAAGGAGTTTGGAGCGTTCAATTTTATCTCCCAACAGTAGTAATATGCAATTATGGGAATTTTATTGGATACAAGATCCTACGGAAAAAGAAAAATATACCGCATTTTGTTTAGGTCAGTCTGCTGCAAAAACAGCAAAGCAACTAGTGGTATTTGTTACCAGGGGAGATTTGTGGAAGCAACGTGCAAAATGGAATTATGATAGAGTGAGAGAAGGTATCAAAGGCGAACCCAATAAATTACAAAAGAGAGGGTTGGATTACTATGCTAAATTAATGCCCCTTGCCTACCGTTCAGATATTTTTGGATTTTGGGCTTTTGTTAGAAGATGTATTAGCTTTTTTGGCGGCCTCTCTAAACCATTTTATCGCATGGGTGGTAAGGCAGACCAACGCATAACAGTACACAAGTCCTGCGCATTAGCAGCTCAAACTTTCATGTTGTCCATTGCAGCTGAAGGTTTTGAATCCTGCCCTATGGAAGGATTTGATGCAAAGCGTGTTAAAAAAGCATTGAACCTACCAAGTGGTGCAGAAATCAATATGATTATTGCCGTGGGGAAAGCAACACAGGAAGGAATATGGGGACCTAGGAATAGAGTGCCTTACAATGAAGTCGTATTTATAAGATAAGATAAAATAATCAAGTACATATTTGACAACTTCTGTTGGATGCGCTGTAATTACTTCGAATAAATTGCTGGGGTGAGCATGATATTTCTATATTCAATAGGACCATGATCCCCTTGCATCATAATGGGTCCTGGCGTCCCTTCCTTACTATCTAATGCACCACCTGTTACTCCAGGTATTTCTTGTTTGTAAATAACTGTTGTGCCATTGGCGACTACGGTCACCATTCTGCCTACTAATTCAACGTCAAAACTTTGCCACTCCCCTGGATCCTTCGCCATATTTAACCATGGGTCAATAAATCCATAAATGCCGCCAAGGTAAAGACTCATGGGTTCCAACCCTTTATTGTCTTCAATTTGAATTTCATACCTGCCTCTTAAATACACGCCGCTATTGCTTCCTTTAGGATATTTAAATTCAATATGTAATTTAAAATCATTGAAGGTATTTACTGTACGAATATTCACGCCTGATCTAGGACTTTTCAATACCCCGTTTTCAACCACCCACTGATTGTTATTGCCCAAGGCTTGCCAACCTGTCAAATCCTTTCCATTGAATAACTGAATAGGCTTCCCCCATTTAGGCGCTTTGTCCCTCCATAATTTAGGCGCACGCTCCCCCACAAAAGTGTAGGATTTACCATTGGTATTTACAATGGTACCAATCAACTTACCCTCCGATAATATTCCATCAAAAATTAATTCCTTATCTGTGATCTCCCATTGTGCTGGAATATGAAAAGTCACTTTCCCTTTGTTAAATTCCACTTTGGAAATGGGCCTTGCACTTCCCCCTTCCCAAACAAAATGTCCATTGTATCCATTGATCCCCGTATGCCTTACTTCCAACCAAGAAGCCACTAAACGGCCTTCATAATTCACCGTTAAATCCCAACGGCCTTCAATTGGATAAAAATCACTGCCCTCATTCGCTTTAAGCAAAGATGTTGGCAATAAGAATAAAGCCAGTAAATATATTCTGAAAAGTTTTTTCATTGTAACTAACTGTGCTCTCAAATTTGAAAATGAGCAACAAAAGAAGACGTAAAAAAATAATACCCTTAAGATCATTCGTTTCCTTTATTAAAATTTATAAATCCCGAAAGCTTTCATAATTTCAGGTAAAGTTGGTTTTACGAATTCGGAATTTACGGCAATTGTACCGCCATTATAATCATTATATATATCTTTTGCATCACAATAAGGTTTATCCACCATTATATTTCCATCAATAAAAAAATAATCGCATGGCTGTGTCTCATTGTCACTTACCCAAGCATTCGTATTTTTTGCTTTCAAAATCATCATATGATCATTCCATTCTTTTCTAAACAGATTCAATTTTTGATTTTTATCAAAAGATAAAACTGAAATAGAATTACTCATCTCTTCTTGCCTAATTTGATCAACAAAAACAATTAATTGCACTTTATTATTGGAATCTTTCATTACCCAAACATAAGTGCCATCTTTTTTTAATTGACTAAACTGTGCCAATTTCTTAGATACAGGTCCATTGTTATACCCTAATTCGTAGGCCATTAATTGATTTGAGAATGTTTTCTTTTTTTGTAAACTTCTGAACCTAGTAGAATCTGCTTTGAAATTTTCATAAATACTGCCCATATCTTGCGCATTTGCATTATTGAGAAAACAACAAAACATCAAACCAAAAAACAAATAACTTTTCATAATTGAAATTTAAATTATAACAATGATTTTTACAAAATACCATCCCGAAATTAAACTGAGGTGGCATTTCATTCAATAGGACAATGAATTTTATTTAGAACATGCTTCTAAGGCTTTAGTATAAGCATTATTAAATGCTAGTAAATCATTTGCGTCCTTATATTTACCTTGCATTTCAGTAGCCAATGTAGCTGCTTCGGTACTTAATTTAGCATATTCTGAAATCACCGACATATCACCCTTGCCAGCTCTTTCTCCTAATTTTTGATAATTACACATAAATTCAGCATACTTTTTTGCATCTGCTTCAACAGAGGATGAATCACTGCCACAGGCTGTAAATGCAAATGAGGCAATTAATACAACCGCGAAAAATGAGCTAATTCTTTTCATAGTAAATTTTTTATGAATGATAAATAACTAGAATTGATGCAAGGGGTTATTATTTAGTATCAATTCTCTTTATACAATTTACAAATTATTTTTATATTAAAAAAGACTTATGATTAACGGAAATGATTTTATCTATTGAAAATCAGTATATTAGCACTGACCCCCCTAAATTTCGAAGCTTTATTTCGTGTAAAAAGTTAATTCGTTCCCGTTGAAAAAAGGCCCAGGATTCCACAAATTCACCGGTGGTTTGTTAGCACTTTTAAGTTTTGATGTTCCTTATCGCTTTTGGCATTATTTTTATGAAAAATTTCTACACCATGCGTAAGATTTTAATGGGAGCATTCATCATGATTTCAACAGTTGCGACTGCACAAATAGACAGCACTGATAATTTTGATTATAGCAAGTTTGGAGAACCAGAAGGCGTTACGCGCTACTGCACGCAAAAAGTATTAAATCAAACCCCACAAAAAATCATAAGCATTGGTTTTGAAAGGTATGGCTCATTTCACATGCCTGGCGTTGCCATGGGCTCGATGCTTCCAGCGATGCAGGATTTTCATATAAATCAGGTATCGTCGTTAAAGGCGCAAGTAAATGTTCCTGTAATTTCAAACAACAAAATTATTTGGCAAATGGGTGCCAATTACTGGGGAAGTCAATTTGAGGTAAAAAACCCTGGCAGCAACCAATTTGCACAAAGAATTAATAGCCACAGTTTTACCAGTGCTGTTTTAAATACAACCCTCTTTAAACCATTGAATGAAAAAAACTTTTTAATCATACAGGCGAGTGCAGACGCGAATGGTCTTTTTCACAATATGAGCTCCATCAACAATAACGCAATTACAGTAAGTGGGACCTTTATTTATGGCTGGAAAAAATCGGAGAAAAATATGATTGGTACGGGTATTGCTCGAACTTATCGCGCTGGTCAACTCCTTCATGTACCTGTTTTATTTTGGAACAAAACTTTCAACGACCAATGGGGTATGGAACTCTTATTGCCAGCTAGAGGATTTGTGCGTTACAATTTTTCTACTTTCAATATGTTGCAAGCAGGTTTTGAGCTAGAGGGTAATCAGTTTTGGTCGCCACTTGCGGGAAGTAAAAATGGATCCGTATTTATACAAAGAGGTGAATTTAAACCAAGAGTAATGTGGGAT
>CANKWR010000069.1 GCA_947487525.1 Bacteroidota bacterium | reverse complement strand
ATGCGGTTCCACTACTTGGCCATCTGGCGTTTGCATCAAAATACTTTTACTTCCATGTAAAATGCCTGGCGTACCTAATTGCGTAGTAGCGGCACTTAAACCAGAATGTACCCCCTGACCAGCTGCTTCCACTGCCACCAATTCCACCGACTGCTCATTCAAAAAATGATAAAAAGCACCTGCGGCATTGGATCCACCTCCTACACAGGCAACAACATGCGTAGGTAATTCAGTACCTGTTTTTTCTTTTAACTGTTTACGCATTTCATCACTAATTACACTTTGAAAACGAGCAACCATATCCGGATAAGGATGGGGTCCTACCACACTCCCAATAATATAATGCGTTTCGTTCGGCTCATTAATCCAAGCACGGATGGCTTCATTGGTTGCGTCTTTCAAAGTTTTACTTCCACTGGTAGCAGGTACCACTTTCGCCCCTAGCATTTTCATTCTGGCTACATTGGGTGCTTGACGCTCAATGTCTTTCTCTCCCATGTACACCACACATTCCATTCCTTTTAAAGCACATACCGTTGCAGTAGCTACTCCATGTTGACCGGCACCCGTTTCAGCAATAATTTTTTTCTTACCCAAGCGTTGTGCTAATAATATCTGGCCAACGGTATTGTTGATTTTATGTGCACCAGTGTGACATAAATCCTCTCTCTTTAAATAGATTTGAGCACCCACTTCCTTACTTAATCTTTCTGCAAAAAATAAGGGAGTGGGTCTACCCACATAATCTTTTAACAATGCATGAAATTCCGCTTGAAAAGCAGGGTCATGCATAATTTCCAAATATTGGGTTTTCAAAGTCTCTACATTGCTATATAACATTTCTGGAATGTAGGCACCTCCAAAATCTCCGTAATACCCTTCGGCACTAGGAGCTTGGTAATTAATGGATTGGTTAAACGAGTGCATCTATAAAGGATTTTATTTTTTCTAAATTCTTAATTCCTGGAGCTATTTCAAACTGACTATTTATATCCAAAGCAAACAAGTCTTTGCCTGCCTTAGTTTGTTTCATTACTTCAATACCACCCAAATCGTTGGGACCAATCCCTCCACTTAAAAAATAAGCTTTACCAATGGTATTTCCTTTTAACAATTCCCAATTAAAGTGCGCCCCTGTACCACCATATAATTTACTGTCTGTATCAAACAAATAAAAATCTGCACTATTGTCAAATGGTTCCAAATGGGGCATTTTATCGCCGACCCTATATACTTTAATCAAGTCAACCTGTTCCAAAGAAGCTTCCAATAATTTTTCCCTTAATTGAGTATAATATTCTGCTTCCTCATCCCCGTGCAGTTGAATCATATCCAATCCAGCATTGATGACAATTTGCACTAAACTTTCAACAGGCTCGTTTACAAAAACACCTACTTTTCTAGTATGTGGAGAATTGAAATTCTTTAGGTCTGCAAAATTCAATTTATTGAATACATACCTTTTGGAAGATGCATAAAAAATAAAGCCTATAAAATCCACCCCCATTGCTTCTAAGGCAATGGCTTGATTCATATCAGTAATCCCACATACTTTTATTTTTAAAGCGCTCATGATAATTCGTATTTGATTAGTTGACTAAATTCCTCAAATGCTTTTGCAGGGTTTTCTTGTTTCATAAAAAACTCCCCCATTAAAAAACCATCAAAGCCTTCTTTTTTTAACAATTGAAAAGTAGCTAAATCATAGATACCACTTTCCGCAATACTCAATTTGCCTTTTGGCAACAGGTCTTTTAAATGAAGCGCATGTTCGATATTTACTTCAAAAGATTTTAAGCTTCTATTGTTAATACCCACCAGGTCGACCTCCTCGCAAATATGGGCCAATTCGGTTTCATCATGTAATTCCAATAATACTTCCATGCCTAATTGTTTGGCAACAATTGCTAATTGTTTAGTTTTCGCTGGTGTTAAACAAGCCGCAATTAACAAAATCACTGCAGCCCCATAGGCTTTTGCTTCTATCAATTGAAATTCGTCAATGATAAATTCTTTCCTCAAAACAGGTATTGGATTTTGAACGGCGATAGATAAATCTTCCAGACTACCTCCAAAATAGGCGCCATCCGTTAACACCGAAACCCCAGCTGCACCATACTGTGTGTAGGCTTTGGTTACTTCTGCGACTGCTGCCTTTGCATTGATAATCCCTTTGGAAGGAGACTGTCTTTTAAACTCAGCAATGATACCCGTTTTTGCAGGGTCCATTAAATTGCTTTTTAAAGATGCGGTTTGCTTTTCAAATAAGGGCATCGCTTCCAACTGAGCAATAGTTATTTGCTGTTTGCGATTGGCTACTTCGCCAAACTTACTCGCTACAATTTTTTCTAAAATATTAGTGCTCATTATTGAATACTTATTAATTTTTGTAAACCATGATTCGCTGCCCCCGACTCTAAGCTTGTTACTGCTGCCTGATATGCAGCTTCGTAATTTTCATACTTGCCTGTTAGGTGTAAAGCCATCGCAGCGTTGGCTAACACGACTGCATTCTGCGACCATGTCCCTTTTCCTTGAATGATATTCTTAAAAATAGTAGCCGCAGCTTCGACCGTCGCCCCTCCACTTAATTCCGCAGCAAATACCCGCTTCTTACCCAATTCATAAGGTGATTTTGTAAACTCTCCTTTATTGGTAATAATTTTAGTATCAGTGGTTAATGAAATTTCATCATAGCCATCCAAACTATTGATTAAAGTGAACTCTTTCCCTAAGGATTGTAAAACATAGTTGTAAATTCTTGCCATCTCCAAATTGTACACCCCAATTAATTGATATTTTGGTTGTGCCGGATTTACAATTGGTCCTAACATATTAAAGAAGGTGCGCACTCCAATATTTCTACGAATAGGCCCCACTGTTTTTAAAGCCGGATGAAATAAGGGTGCATGTAAAAAACAAATACCCGCTTCCTTCACTTCTTTTGCCAACAACGCTTGGTCATTTTTAAAAGTGTAGCCCAATTGCTCCATTACATTGGAAGATCCACTCACACTAGAAGCCCCATAGTTACCGTGCTTCACAACAGTTTGTCCAGCCCCTGCTACAATAAAACAAGCAAGGGTAGAAATGTTAAAAGTATCCTTGCCGTCACCCCCTGTTCCTACAATATCCAATGCATCGTCAACGTCTACCTCTATTTTAACAGCCAAAGACAATAAGGCATCTCTAAAACCCATCAATTCCTCAATGGTTATACTGCGCATTAAAAATACAGTAACGAAGGAAGTAACTTCATGTTCATTATAAGCTCCTTGTGAAATTTGAACCAACACCTCTTTTGCTTGTGCTCTTGTAAGGGTTTTGTGTTCAAATAAATATTGTAATAATTTTTTCATCTTTCTTTTATTGTACTTTTCAATTTGATCATATTATCTTCTTTTTTGCTGTTCCTATTATTTTCTTTTCCCTGATCACTTTATCATTTATTGTTCAATTTTATTGCTTCAGCCAGTTAGCGATAATTTGAGCCCCCTCCGGCGTTAATACACTTTCCGGATGATACTGAACTCCTTTTACATCATAAGTGGTATGTTCCAATGACATAATATAGCCTTCCTCGTCTTTAGAAGTAATGATTAAGTCGGATGGCAAATCTTTTTCATTCACTACCCAACTATGATAACGTCCAACATGAAAGGAAGTTGGCAAGCCTTCAAATAAAGAAGAGGGCGCCGTTAAATGCACCGGCGTAGCGATACCATGATACACTTTACTCAAATTACTCAAGCTACCACCAAAAGCTTCCCCAATGGCTTGCTGTCCTAAACAAACACCAAAAATAGATTTAGTGGCTGCATATTCTTTAATCAATGGCAACAACAAGCCAGATTCAGAAGGGATACCAGGCCCTGGTGATAATAATATTTTATCATAGCCCTTCACCGCTTCCAAAGGTATTTCATCATTTCGATGTACTTCCACTTTTGCATCCGTTGCAATTTCTTTAATCAACTGTACTAAATTGTAAGTGAAAGAATCGTAATTATCAAAAACTAATATTTTCATGGTCGCTATTTTTCTTTTCTATTATTGCTTTGTTATCAGAATGTATAATTCGTTACTATTTTTAGTCGTGGATTTTTGCTGCTAAAACCATGGCCTTTTTCAAGGCATTTAATTTATTGTTTACTTCCTGCAATTCATTTTCAGGCACACTTGCCGCGACTACCCCAGCACCCGCCTGATAGGTTAAGTTATTTTGTTGGCTTAAAAAAGTACGAATCATAATGGCTTGGTTACAAGATCCATTAAATCCAACAAAACCAATACAACCTCCATAATAGGAACGTTTAGTTGGCTCAACCGCATCAATGATTTGCATGGCTTTAAATTTAGGCGCTCCACTTAATGTGCCTGCAGGAAATGTTTTTGCAATTAAATGAAAAGGATTAGCCCCTTCCGCTACTGTCCCTTCTACTTCGCTCACCAAATGAATTACATGACTATAATAATGCACTTGTCGGTACTGTTTCACACGTACTTCAGTACAAACCCTGCTTAAATCATTGCGCGCCAAGTCCACTAACATCACATGCTCCGCATTTTCTTTTGGATCATCCAATAATTTCTGGGTCATCTCTGCATCTAAAGTCGCATCTCCTGACCTTTTAAAGGTACCTGCAATAGGATGTACCACTGCTTTTCCATTATTGATAATGATTTGCGCCTCGGGCGAAGATCCCATTAATTTATAGTCACCGTAGTCGAAAAAGAATAAATAGGGTGAAGGATTGATATTTCTTAAGGTTCTATATACATTAAACTCATCCCCTTGAAAAGATTGTTGAAAACGTCTACTCAATACAATTTGAAATACATCCCCTCGCATACAGTGTTGAATTCCTTTTTTCACTGCGTCGCGGTATTGTTCATCGGTATAATTGGAGGACTCTTCCCCTTTTAATGTAAATGGATATTGGGGTACGTCCTTGCTTTTAATATTGGAAACCAATGCATCATATTCAGAGGCAATGCCTTCCATTTTATTTTCACAAATAAAAAGCTCGTCTTTAAAATGATTAAATGCGATTACATATTGATACAATCGATAACGCATCAGCGGAACTACGTTCTTGCCTTCTTTAAATTGAATGGTATCAAAAAAAGGAATCGCATCATAGGCCGTATACCCATACAAACCTTGCGCAAAAGCGGCTTCTTTTACCTCCTGCCCTTTCATCTCATATTGTTGCATATACGCCCAAATACGATCTGGCGCAGCATGCACATGTTGAATGGTTTCTTTTTCAGGATCCTGATTGGGGTATTTATATTCAATTTCATTTAAAGAAGAGATTTCAATTCCCCCAATTGCATTTACCCCAATAAAGGAATAGCTATTTTCAGAAGCATGCGAGTCCGTGCTTTCTAATAATATCGTATCCCTAAATCGATCTCTTAAACGGAGATAAATTCCAACAGGCGTAAATGTATCAGCTAGCATGCTGGTGACGGTGGTGGTTATTTGCTTTTTTTGCATATCCTATTCTAAATTCTTTACTTAATTATTTTACCCTTTTGTTATAAAAAATAAAACCCCGACATCCAATGTCGGGGTTTATGTATATTTTGACAATAATAGCTATGTCACTACAATACCCCAACGGAGTTTGTATGCCACCACCACATATTGTTTAATTTAATCATAATAATTTCTTCTATTGCAAATTTACGGCTTTGTCCAGTTTATGCCAAAAAAATCTATAAAACCCCCTTGGTGCTCGGCAAGGCGTCACTGTCCGGGTTGCGCTTAACGGCCATTTTGATGGATTTGGCAAAGGCTTTGAAAATGGCTTCTATTTTATGGTGCTCATTGTCCCCTTTACAGCTAATATTCAAATTAGCTTTGGCTGCATCACTAAAGGATTTGAAAAAATGAAAGAACATTTCCGTTGGCATTTCTCCAATTTTTTCTCGTTTAAACTCCGCGTCCCAAACGATCCAATTTCTTCCACCAAAATCAATTAACACTTTGGCCTCTGCTTCATCCATAGGCAAAGCATAGCCATAACGCTCCATCC
>CANKWR010000068.1 GCA_947487525.1 Bacteroidota bacterium | reverse complement strand
TGCTTTTTCCTTTTTTTGTAAAGTAAAAGTCAAAGCGGTTTTATCTGCATTTAAATCGCCTATTATAACATCCCCTTGCTTCACGCTCGCATTTAATATTTCTTCGGCCAATGGATCTTCAATATACTTTTGAATGGCTCTATGTAAAGGTCTTGCACCAAATTGTACATCATATCCTTTATCGGCAATAAATTCTTTGGCCGCTTCACTTAACACTAAATTCAATCCAAGATTCACCAATCGGCTCAACACATTTTTCATGATGATATCTATGATTAAATAGATATTTTCTTTGGTTAATGAATTAAACACCACCACATCATCAATTCTATTTAAGAACTCTGGAGAGAAAGTACGCTTTAACGCTTTCTCAATAACAGAGCGATTGTTCTCTTCGGTTTGTTGCACTCTTGTAGCAGTTGCAAATCCTACCCCATCCCCAAACTCTTTTAACTGACGTGCACCAATATTAGAAGTCATGATGATCATGGTGTTTTTGAAATCTATCTTACGACCCAAACCATCGGTTAAAATACCATCATCTAATACTTGTAATAAAATATTATAAATATCTGGATGCGCTTTTTCAATTTCATCTAATAAAATTACACAGTAGGGTTTGCGACGTACCTTTTCAGTTAACTGACCTCCTTCTTCATATCCAACATATCCTGGAGGCGCACCAATTAAACGGCTTACAGAAAATTTCTCCATATATTCACTCATATCAATGCGAATTAACGCTTCCTCAGAGTCAAACATATTTCTTGCCAATGCACGTGCTAATTCAGTTTTACCAACACCTGTAGGACCTAGAAAAATAAAAGTACCAATTGGTTTTTTAGGATCTTTTAAACCTACTCTATTACGTTGAATGGCTTTAACTACTTTACTAATGGCATCGTCCTGCCCAATCACCATTCCTTTCATATCCTCGGCCATCTTACGCAGCTTTGTTGTTTCTGCTTCCACCATGCGCTTCACCGGAATGCCCGTCATCATGCTAATGACTTCCGCAATATTTTCTTCATTAATTGGGAAACGTGCAGTTTTACTTTCTTCCTCCCAATTTTGTTTTGCTTTTTCTAATGCCTCTCCTAATTTCTTTTCGGTATCTCTTAAGCTTGCTGCTTCTTCAAAGCGCTGACTTTTAACGACCTTATTTTTTTCTTCCTTAATTGCTTCAATTTGTTTTTCTAACTCTACAATATCCTGCGGTACATTGATGTTTTTTAAATGCACTCTTGCGCCTACCTCATCCAAAACATCAATCGCTTTATCTGGTAATAAACGATCCGTCATATAACGGTCACTTAATTTCACACATGCTTCAATGGCTTCCTGATCGTAAACCACACTGTGATAATCCTCGTATTTGGATTTGATATTGTTTAAAATAGTAATCGTATCTTCTACACTAGGTGGTTCAATCACTACCTTTTGAAAACGACGATCCAAGGCACCGTCCTTTTCAATATGCATTCTGTACTCATCCAAAGTAGAAGCACCAATACATTGCAATTCACCGCGTGCTAATGCTGGTTTAAATATATTAGATGCGTCTAGTGAACCACTCGCACCACCGGCACCCACAATAGTATGAATTTCGTCAATGAATAAAATTACATCTCTGTTTTTTTCAAGCTCATTCATAATGGCTTTCATACGCTCCTCAAATTGACCACGGTATTTAGTGCCTGCAACAAGGGCTGCTAAGTCTAATGAAACAACACGCTTATCAAAAAGTACGCGGCTTACTTTTCTTTGTACAATTCTTAAAGCCAACCCTTCCACTATGGCAGTCTTACCCACCCCAGGTTCCCCAATTAAAATAGGATTGTTCTTTTTACGACGGCTTAAAATTTGGCTTACTCTTTCAATTTCTGCTTCACGACCCACAATTGGATCCAAGGCATCCATCTCGGCAAGTTTGGTGATGTCACGTCCAAAATTATCTAATACGGGTGTTTTTGATTTATTGGGTGTGCCTGATTTTGCTTTTGAACCAGCCGCAAAACCTCCCCCTCTTTTCTCTTCTTCAAATTCATCATCTGAATCATCCGAAAAATCGGACCTAGGACTATCTGAAGAACGACCAGAACGACTGGCTCTGTCCATGTCATCTAATCCTGAAGGAGAAGACCCAACCATCCCTAACTCATTGCGGAACAGGTCGTAATCAACATCAAATTGATTTAAAATTTGAGTAGCTATATTTTCCTTATTCTTTAAAATACTTAGTAATAAATGCTCCGTTTCTACCATCGGACTCTTCAAAGCCTTGGCTTCTAATACCGTAACCCTAATCACTTTTTCCGCCTGCTTAGTCAATGGCAGACTGTTGATATTGGCTACATTTTTACCTGACTTGTCCTTTACCGCCAACTCGATCTCTTTTCTTAAATCCGTTAGGTTTACATTTAATTGCAGCAATACCTTGATGGCCGTGTTTTCCTGATCACGTATTAGACCTAACATTAAATGTTCGGCGCCAATAAAATCGTTGCCTAATCTTAGTGCTTCCTCTCGGCTATAAGAAATGATTTCCTTAACTTGTGTTGAAAAATTATTATCCATAAATTTATATTGGAGCTATTACAAGAATAACGAATATTTTTGACCTAAAGTATGTTCTAGTATTACTTGTTTTCAACCTTTTATTATGACACAAATTCAATACCAAACGGATACCAAGGAGAAATTTACCGTTATTACCATTCTCAATACAGACCTTAGTTCAAATCTCGTGCCAGAAATGGCCAGTTTGACTACGAAATGGGGAAATACTGCTCCTAAAAACCTTGTTTTGAACTTGAAAAATGTCCAAAACTGGGATGAGGACATGATTGAGCATATCGCCACTGCTCAGGGTCATTTTTACGAACAAAACGTCTCCTTTGTAGTTTGTGCCATTTCGGACACCCTTTTCGATATATTAGACAAGACGGACTATGCTGAACTACTGAATATGACCCCTACGGAGTCAGAAGCCTGGGATATTGTTCAAATGGAAGAAATTGAGCGCGAATTGTTGGACAGTGATGATATGGAGTTCCCCTTACAAAAGGAAGAATAAGCCTTTTATACCCAGTAGTTTCATGACTCCTTGGCCCAATATCCCTGAATATTAGTTATTTTCGCTCCCATGATTACCTCGCAAACGATTCAACAAATTACCAGCCGCATTGACATTATAGATGTGGTGGGCGAATTTGTGAAGTTAAAAAAGCGAGGCACCAACTACTTAGGCAACTGCCCTTTTCACAACGAAAAATCACCTTCTTTTACAGTTTCCCCTGCCAAAGAAATTTATAAATGTTTTGGCTGTGGTAAAAGTGGCAATACCATCACTTTTTTGATGGAGCATGAAAAGTACAGTTACGTAGAGGCTTTAAGATGGTTGGCAGCTAGATATAATATTGAAATTGAGGAAACCGAAACCAGTCCAGCCCAAAAAATGGCGCAACAGGTGGCGGACAGTATTTATGCGATTAATCATTTTGCCATGGAGTGGTTTACCAAGCAATATTGGGAAACTGAACTCGGAGCAACCATTGCACAAAGCTATATGCAACACCGTGGGTTTTTAAAACCCATTGTGGAGAAATTTAAAATTGGGTACAACCCAGCGGAAAGAGATGGATTGGCCAAAGCTTTAATACAAAATCAATTCAATCCTGAATTGTTTGCCAGAACGGGTTTAGTAGTGGAAAGAAACGGTGAATGGCAGGACAATTATAGAGACCGAATCATATTCCCGATTCACAATACCACTGGGAAAATTATTGGTTTTGGTGCAAGGCAAATTGCCAAGAACGATCGTTCTCCGAAGTATATTAATACCCCTGAGAATGAAATTTACGTAAAGAGTAAAATTTTATACGGCTCCTATTTTGCACGTAATTCAATTAATAGCAATGATGAGTGTTTGCTGGTGGAAGGATATACCGATGTAGTTAGTTTACACCAAGCAGGTATTGAAAATGTGGTGGCCAGTGGTGGAACTTCCTTAACCATGGACCAGTTAAGGCTTATCAAAAAATACACCCAAAACCTGACTATTATTTATGATGGAGACAGTGCTGGGGTGAAAGCGGCACTTCGTGGACTAGACATGGCTTTGGAAGAAGGATTGAATGTTCAATTGGTATTGATACCAGACAATGAGGATCCGGATAGTTATGTAAATAAAGTAGGCCCCGATGCTTTCAGGGCTTTTGTGCAAAGCAATAAAAAGGACTTTGTACTTTTTCAACTGGAAGTGCAAATGCAGGATGTAGGCAATGACTTAAATAAAAAAAATATTTTAGTCAATCAAATTGCAGAGACCCTCAGTAAAATAAATAAGGCCGAGGACTTTACCAAGTTGCAGGAGTATGTAAGAAAATGCTCCTCCCTATTGCGCATTGACGAAACAGGCTTAACCCAGTTGGTCAATAAGTTTAAGCGGGATAAAATAGTTAAGGAAGAAAAGAAAATGTCCTACGACGAGGCGGCCCTATTAATGCCCACCTTGGCGGGTACTGAAACCGATGACACGAACCTTGGCTTTTTTACCGATACCGACTTAGCACATGAAAAACATTTAGTGAAATTGTTGATTGAAAATGGCATTGAAAAAATGGAGGATAGTAAGTTCATTGCCCAATATATTTTTGATGAAATAGAAGGTTTCCCATTAGAACAAAGCGATATGATTTATTTAATGGACGCTTATAAGAAATGGTTCTTTGAGGGCAAAATGCCCAATGGTAAGACCTTGCAATACCATGAGGACGAACGCGTCCAAAAATGGGTGGTATCCTTATTTGAGCCCGAACAAGAGCTAAGCAGTAGGTGGAATGAAAAATTAGGCATTAAAGTAAAGGAAGTAGAAAAAGACATTATGTTGGAGATTGATAAAAGTCTTTTGTACTTTAAGCTGCGTAAAATAAAAAAGATGATGCTGTTAAATCAGGCCGATTTAGAAAATGCAAAAGACGCTGACCAATTACAGCTATTGCAAATTCATAAGCATTTAAAAGACGTAGAAAAAGAATTGACCGCAACTTTGGGGACCGTGATTTACAAATAGTTTTACACATAAAAGAGCCACTACTTTCATAGCGGCTCTTTTTCACTTACTAACTCAACTATCTTTATTATAATCCCCTATTACAATGCGACTATTTTTCGGAGGGGTTATTTTTTCCTGCTAATAATTTTTGAAGGGTTGCTTCTAAACGCTTTTGCTTGGTTTCTTCTTTCTTTGCTCCCTGAATCCAACTTAAGTATTCCTTTTGATTGATTACCGATAGCGTGCTAAAAAAGTCTCTTGCTTCGTCGTGTGCAGCCAATATTTTATCAAGCTCAATAGGTAAGGCAATAATTCTTTTTTCAAAATCATCTACTTTAATATCCGCGGCCTTAAATTCAACAAAGGTTCTGTTCTTGTTTGGTAATTGATCTACTTTCTTAAAACGCATCGCAGTCCAAACATGATCCAAAGTTACCTGGCGGATGGCTTCGAAATCATTTTTTGAAAGAATCTCCCAACTCGCATCTCTATTTAAATCCGATACAATTTTTGAACTGGTTTTTGGATAGGCTATCCACAAATTACATTCTGGATGCAGAGCAGAAAATACTTCTTTTAGGATATTATTTAACTGAAGCTGGTTAATTGCAAAAATCAAAGCATAATCAATCTTCCTTGTTTTTAACAATGGCGTGATATTCTTGTTATAATTTAATTTTGCGAATTGTTTCTCAATTGAGGAAGGCAACCCTTGGATCAGTAAATTTTTCTCTTCTTTCAACTGCAATTTCTCTAAAATATGCTGAGGACCTGTCATAATAAAAAATATTAAGGGAGGACAAAGTTACTAAATTCTAAGTTAGTACAAGTAATAAACCAATAAAAAGATGCAAGTAGTTGTAAATCAAGGAACTAAACGTCCTGAGATTTGTTTCTATTTTTGAACAATGGGACTTTATTTTCTGTCCCCTTTAGTAAGCGACCAATGTTCTTTTGGTGGGTAATGACCACCATTAAAGCCACGATGATCGCAAATAATCGATACATGGTTTCTTTTTCGTTGAATATAAACAGGATCATGACCATGAAAGCAACCCCTGCCAACATAGAGCTCAGGGAAACAAATCGAGTAGTCACTAAAGTCAAGGCAAAAACCACTAAACATAAAATAGCTACAATTGGCTGAATAGCGATTGCCATGCCTAAAAGTGTAGCCACTCCTTTACCCCCTTTAAATTCAGCCCATATAGGGAAAATATGACCCACAATCGAAGCTAACCCTAAAATAATCATGAAATTAGTGCGCGACAGTTCGTTTGATAAATAAAAAGGAACTAAACTATATAAGGAAGTTGCTATAAATCCTTTC
>CANKWR010000067.1 GCA_947487525.1 Bacteroidota bacterium | reverse complement strand
AATAAATACACTAGTAAGTAGTAGAAGAAAAGGTACGGCTTCGATTGATTTTCAAATCTCTTAAAATTCCAGACGTAGGATTCACGGTGATGCTAAATGACTTATAAAGTCCAATGGGGGTTATATTAATTGCCAGTTGCCAGCAATGCATTTCTCTTGTGATAAACATACTTAATTGCTGAATACTCTTTTTTTCAATATCCACAAACCCTGTCCCTCCTATTTTCCACTTAGGTGTTAAACTAAAGTCTCCACTAAAATTCATGGAAGAATAGGTTTGAAAATTGTACCCTGAATAATCAGGTTTTAAAACTCTACTAAAATTAAAGGAATAAGAAACCGTAAGGGTCCAAGGAATAGTAAAATCGGTAAACTCTGCTGGATTGGCCCTTACATATTGCAATTGTCTTTGCTGCTCTTCAGGTGTCATGAATGGATCGACTGGAACTGAGGTTTTTTTGGACGCATTCTCATTGGTTGTTTTACTTTTAAATGAAGTGGAGAAGGAAATTCCACCATTGGTAATATTGCCAAATCTTAATTTTGTTGGATCAATGTCAATTCTGTTTACCCGGTAACCTTGTTTATCTGTTGCATAAGGATCCAAGGTAAATGAGGAGTTAATATTAATGGTGTTGAACAACATTGTTCTAGCATAAAAATTAATATTGCCGAGCGCAAAACTATCTGCTAAAAAATTAAAATTTGAATTAAATCCAAAGCCTTCAATTAATTTCACTTTCTTAAATGGATTCTCGGAAGTGCTGTCATTTTTGTCGCGCACTTTCATTTCTAACAAGTTGTCAATGCCAAATCCGAGTCCACCAAAGGTACCTTCCGAATAGGCACCCCCCATGCCAATCCCATCAAATTTGCTAAACCTAGATTTTCTACCTGCTGAATCCACCTGGGCTGTATAATAATACGAAGAAGCTAAATCAGGTGTATAGTTAAAACTAATGGAGGGTCTAATTTCGTGTCTAATGGCTTCGATATTCTTTCCCTTAATTTTATAAGTTCCAAAAATCCGAGTAGCCGTTCCCAGTCCAAATGTAACATGGGATGCATTATAAAAACCTCTTGAAATAAGGGTATCCACTTTTTTTAATGTTGGATTCCATTGTAATGTATTAGACTGACCAAACCATTTATTTTCAAAACTAACCGAAGGAGAAATGGTAATTGGCCCTAGGCTTGGCAATGACAATGAAATTGGGATACTATGCGTAGCACCCCATTGCATGGTGTCCAATAATCTTTGGAAATTCATGGAAGAATCATAAAAACTTAGCTGATTTTGAAAAGCACCATTATACCCTATACCAATTTTTTCATACCATTTTCCAGCACCCACTTGGTCTTTTTTCTGAAAAGGATATATTGTTAATGCATTAAAGTTAATATTCGGCAAACTTAAATTCACCGTACGCAAATTGGTGTTTTGACTGTGATTGATATTCACTGATAAATTGTAAAGATTATTCCATGACTTTGAATAAGAAATAGAGGAGCTTAATCTATTTTGGAAGTTCTGATATGGATTGTTTAATAAAAATGAATTGTATTTAGAACTACCAAAATTCACATTGGCTGAAAAATTGGTACCAGGCAAAGCCCTACTATCCATTTGATGCGACCAATTTAACATAAATGTTTTCCCCCCCGTAAATTCATTGGGATTAGCGGTGCTTCTGTTGAGTATTTTTGTGTTTTGTAATGCTAAATTAAAATTTCCTAAATACTTATAACGTTGGGTATACTTGGTATTTAAATTTGCGCTCCAGCCTCCATAGGAATAAATATTTGTTCGGACGGTTGCGTCCACATTATCACTTAAAATTTTATAGTAACCAAGCCCCTCTAACCCCAATCCAAAATCCTCACTGGTATTAAAGGCCGGCGCCATAAAACCAGAATGCCTTCCTCTTGTCAAGGGGAATATGGCAAACGGTATTTGAATTGGAATAGGAACCCCTTCAAACTCTGGATAAATTGGTCCTGACATACCCACTTTGTCCGTGATAATTTTAAGCTTGTTTGTTACAAATGCAAAATGGGGGTCATCCAAATTACAAGTAGTGAATTTTGCTTTCCAAGCAAATGCTTCATCCTTACTTATTTTTTTCATGGTGGCGGCATTCACATAAATTTCACCCTGTTGAAAATTGGTATTCTTAGTGATCCCCTTGCCCGATTTCATATTGAAAACAATAGTGTCATTAACAGACACCATCTCCCCTTCTTTAAACTTGGGATTACTCAAAGGATTCCCCGTAGTATCTTTTGCACCAAAAGCCCGAATATTTTGAGATTGTTGATCAAAAATGATATTGGCCGCTTCCAGTTGTGAAGTCTTGTACACCATTCTTGCATTTCCATACAAAAGGAACTCTTTTGTTTTCACAATCATTACCCCTGAATCACTTGCATTATAATCGACTACGGCCTCTAGACTATCCTTAGACATGCGCAATGACCTGACATAAATGATACTGTCTTTGTACTTTACAGTCGTGTCCTTTCTGATAACGGAGCTATCTTTTGAAATAACGGCACTGTCCTTTGAAAATACGATAACAGAGGTGTTTTTGTCCTTTTTAGGCTTAAAAAGCTGGGCCTTCACCAAGGATGATGGTAAAACAATTGTTAATAATAGTAAAATACCCACTTTTACAATAAGGGGCCTGTATTTTACGTTAAATTTGTATCCTAAATGTATCACTGGTGCAAAAATAAACTAAAACAGCATTAAGGAACTGATTATGAAGCAAAATAGACTGATTTTAGCATTTACTTTAGGCATTTTTGCCATTTTAATGGCACATTCGGGCAATCTGAATGCCCAGACCCAACCAAAAACCTTAAAAAGGATTGTTATTGACCCTGGACATGGGGGTTCTGACCCTGGTGCCGGAGGTAGATATTCCACAGAAGCAGCCATTGCTTTATCTGTTTCATTAAAATTAGCTGAATATATCAAAGCTTCATTACCTGAAGTGGAAGTGGTATTAACCAGAAAAACCGACATTTTCCATTCAGTGGTAGAAAAAGCTAAAATTGCCAATGCTGCGAAAGGCGATTTATTTGTGTGTATCCATACCAATTCCGCCGATCCTCATCAAACTAGAGAGGTAATTGGCCATACCACCAAAACACGCTATGTAAAAAAGAATGGAAAGAGAAGAAAAGTGAGTGTACAAGTGCCTTTGTATAAGGTAAGCTATACCCCAAGCGAGGCAAGGGGTACAGAAACCTATATTTATAATGTTACCAAATCGGATCAACGCAAGGAACTGGCCAATGAGGCAGTAGACTATGTGGTGGAAAAATTGGACTCGGTATCCGAAAGACAAATTAAAGAATTGAACTCCACCGATCCTACCAGGTCCATGATGGCGAGTCTTTTAACACAGCAATATTTCCAAAGAGCGGCCAGCCTAGCTTTAACCATTGAAGAAGAGTTTAAAAAAGCAGGTCGTTTAAGCAGGGAGGCAAAACAAAGACAGGTAGGAATATGGGTATTGGCTGCAGTTCAAATGCCTGCCGTACTGGTAGAAACCGGATTTATATCCAATCCAGAGGACGAGGATTACCTAAATAGTGAGGAAGGCCAAAATCAAATATGTGAGGTGATTACAAAATCATTAATCAGGTACAAAAACTCCTTAGAAAACCAGAAAAAGACCAATTCAAATTAGCCAATATTTTTAGGTAAATTTGCAACTGTAGCTATAATCAATAAAGATGAAGGTATCAAACGAAACCAAAGTGGGTGCATTAACCATTATTGCCATCACTTTAATTATTTTAGGATTTAACTTTTTAAAAGGAAAGACTATTTTTAAGTCGGGTACTTTTATATACGCAAAGTATGCGGATACCAAAGGACTTATTGTTTCCAACCCCGTATTTGTGAACGGGTATCAAGTAGGAACCATTTTTGATATTGAAAACAACTCAGCCGATTTATCTCAAATAGTAGTTTCTATTAAGCTAAATAAAATTTATCAAATTCCTAATAACTCAGTTGCGACCATCCAAGACAATCCATTGGGAACAAATAGCATTAGTATTGTATTGGGAAATTCAAAGCAATTTTTAAAATCTGAAGATACCATTACCACTGCCCCTGCAGCGAGTTTATTAGGCGACTTAATGAACACCCTTTCTCCATTGGGTGAACAAACAAAACAAACGATTACAGAACTTCAAAAAGTACTTAATAATATCAATACTGTTTTAAATGATAAGAATAAATCAAATTTTGAAGTAATTCTTACCAATTTAACAACCACCACAGATAATCTAAATAAATCAATGGAGTCCATTGAGTCTATGTTGCAAAAACAAAACGGATCCATTGCGCAAACTGCCAACAACTTAAATAGCTTCACTAGAAATTTAAGTGACAACAACAAAAAAATCAACGACATCATTAGTAACTTGGATGTAAGTACGAAGCAAATTAAGGATGCAGATTTAGAAAAGACCATCAAGGAAATTCATACAGCCATGAAAGAACTCTCAATAATGCTTCATAACTTAAATAATGGCGATGGTACTGTTGCTAAAATTTTAAACGACAAAGAAGTATATCAGCAACTTCAAGGAACCATAAAAAGCATTAATACCTTAGTGGATGATGTAAAAGCACATCCTAAACGCTATGTAAATATTTCCATTTTTGGAAAAAAGGATAAAACAGCTCCACTTAGTAAGCCAATTGCAGATACATTACGCTAATGAAAAATATTGGCTACATTTTATTATTATTTGTTTGCACTTCGCAGTCGGCAAAGGCCCAGTATAAATTTGGTGGCACTAATGCACCAGTGGACAGCAATGCCAAGCTCATTGAATTTTTGTCTGCAGAAACCTACAATGTAAAAAAGAAGGATAGCATGAACTACTTAATATTGGTAGGACATGTAAAAATTAAACAGGGTAAAACCCTGCTGTTTGGGGATAGCATTATCGTAAATTCAACGCTCAACACGGTAGAAGGATTTGGCAATGTCCATATCAATGACGCCGACAGTGTTCATACCTACGCGGACTATTTAAAATACCTAGGCAATACAAAAAAAGCATTTTTAAGAAAACACGTACGGCTAACTGATGGAAAGGGTGTGTTAACAACAGACTCCTTAGACTACGATGTTTCCATTAAAGTGGGTAGTTTTAAACGAGGGGGTAAACTAGTCAGAAATAGTACCACTTTAACAAGTATCGAAGGCATTTATTATGGCGTCACGAGAGATGTAATTTTTAGAAGAAAAGTAGAGTTGAGAGACCCCGAAAGCACCATCTTCACAGATACCTTAGAATACAATACCTATTCTCAATTGGCTAATTTTATAAGTCCTACTAAAATCATTTCAAAAACAAGAACCATACGCACGAGTAATGGTAATTATAATTTAGGCACTGAAAAAGGATATTTATATGAGCGTTCCTCGATAGATGATAAAGAATATACTTTTATTGCCGATGAAATGGCCATTGATGACGTTCAAGGATTAGGAGAATTTAGAGGGAACGCAATATACCGGTCCAAGGACAGTGCAAGTTTTGATTTAATGGCAAATAATATCAAAACAAACAGGAAGAAGGACATTATGTTAGCAACCGAACTTCCTATATTGTTGATTAAACAGAAAAAAGACAGTTTATACGTTACTGCGGATACATTATACGCCGCAAGGGTAAGTGACCTAAAGCGCCCCTTAACAAAAGCAAGAGACAGTGTTGGTGTTTTAAAAGACTCAAGTTTAAATAAATATTTTGAAGCTTTTCACCATGTTAAAGTGTATTCAGACTCATTGCAAGCAAAATGTGATAGTTTGTTTTATTCTTTGAGTGATTCTACCATTCGTTTGTTAAAAAATCCCATTGTTTGGTCTAATAACAACCAAATTACGGGAGATACCATTTTCATGTTTTTAAACAATAGAAAACCAGAACAATTGGTCGTGTTTGAAAACGCTTTAGCAATTAATAAAGTGGATACCACCAAATACTTTAATCAAATTAGAGGAATCATACTCAATGCCTATTTTAACGATGGAGAATTAACAAAAATGACCACCAGGGGCAGTGCTGAAAATATTTATTTTGCAATAGATGAACAAAATAAGTTTATTGGCATGAATCATTCTTCCGCTCAATCAATAGAGATCACTTTTGAAAACAATGAAGTATCAAGGGTTAAATTTATTAATCAGCTGAATGGAAAAATGTCTCCCATGGGACAAACAGCTCCAATAGATATGCGCGTTAAAGGATTCAAATGGTTGGAGGAACAAAGACCTAAAACGAAATACGAATTACTTTCCCCTTCCAATTAAACAATAGGCGGTGTTATTAAAAGAAAGGAGTATGCTATTGCTCCGACATCAAATACGCTTTAATAAATCCATCAATTTCCCCATCCATTACAGGTCCAACATTACCCACTTCATAATCGGTTCGATGGTCCTTAATCATTTTGTAAGGATGAAATACATAAGAACGTATCTGACTTCCCCACTCTATTTTTTTCTTGGTTGAATTGGTGGCATTGAGTGCTTCTTGTTTTTTACGCATCTCCTCTTCATATAATCTACTCTTTAACATCTTCATGGCAATTTCTCTGTTCTCTCCCTGTGTTCTTGATTGCTGACACTCCACAATAATACCTGAGGGAAGATGTTTTAACCTAACTGCAGTTTCTACTTTATTGACGTTTTGACCTCCCTTACCACCACTGCGGTAAAACTCCCATTCAATATCGGCAGGACTTACGGTAATTTCAATACTATCATCAATCAATGGATATACATACACTGATGCAAAGAAAGTATATATTCTTGCATTGCTATCAAATGGCG
>CANKWR010000066.1 GCA_947487525.1 Bacteroidota bacterium | reverse complement strand
AAAGATTTAATTGGATCTTCAGAAATAAAAAAAGAATATTTAAAAAGTGATTCTATAAAATTAGTTATTAAAGAAGAAAAAGATGAAACGTCTTATATTGATGAAATATACATTTTGATTAATGATTAGATAAAAATTTACCCAATTTGCACAGATAGAAATATAGAAAATCTCATTAATATTGCAGATAATAAATATGCCATTATGAATAACGGTGATTACTTTAATTTAAAGTTTGAGATTCCAAAAAATTTAAATATTCAAAAGTCAAGTATTGTTAGCAAAGGTTATTATATAAAAAAATGATTTTAAATCTATACTTACTACTGAAAAAAATATTTTATCAGTTATCCAAATCTATAATTTTTTTTAAAATCTGGATCATCCATATACTTTTCATAGGTACTTTTCTTGATCACATTACCCTTCTTGTCAATTATAGCAAACGTTAATTTGCCATATCCCTCATTATCATAATATCGAATAATTACTTTTCCATCTTTAAACTTTCCAGGGTGACCATCTCCACCCCCTTCATCATTCATACCATTATACAATGACCATTTCTTACTATTGCGTTTTTTTGTATAATATCTTTTATTTGTAATATTCTTGCCACTTTTATCAATAAAAGAAATGTACTGATCATTATATTCAACTACTGCTAAACCCTCGGAGAAAGGCCCTGCTAATGAAAATTTAAAAGGAATAAATACTTTCCCATCCAAAGGATTTAAAAAACCATAACCACCGCCATTAGATGCAGCAATTAATCCCTCTGAAATTTCAGGGAAATATAAACAAGAAGAATATTGCCCTATTGAATATTCAAAAGGCGAACCAATATATTTACCTTGTTTATCAATAAGGATATAACTATTGCTATTATTAGTACTTTGACTTACAATAGCTCTTCCATTAACAAAATAGTTAGGAAAAAAATTACAAAAAGTACCCAAGTATGGAAATTTTGCAGGTATTACTATTTCAAATTTAGAATTTATGAAGCCAAAATTGCCTGAGGATCCACCATATGTAGAATCATCATTATCAAAATATATACATAACCCTTCTTTAAAAAAAGGCAAACCGCTAAATAGATTAGTTTTAAATTTTGGCTTTAAAACTACAGTCCCATTAGCATCTTTAAAGCCCATTTTTCCATTTTCCTTGTAGGCTTGTAACCCTTCAGATAGCTTACCATTTTTGGGCTGATCCTCCTGTGAAAAAACATTACTGTTCACAAAAAAGAGGAAACTTAAAAGAATTAATTTATAATATCTTTTCATATACTTTATTTCTTAATCAAATCAATTTCAATTCTTCTATTCCTAGATCTATTTTCCTCCGTATCATTAGGTACATAAGGCATTGTCTCTCCTCTTCCAAATGCCTGTATCCTTTTTTGATCAATCCCAAAATTAATCAAGGCACGTTTAACCGATTCAGCTCTTTTCATTGATAAATCCAAATTATAGTCTGAAGAACCTGCGTTATCCGTATGACCAGTAATAATGATATTATTATCTGAATTGCTCTTTAGATAAGTTGCTATCTTTTTAACCTCTTCTAAATTTTTAGCATTCAAATTGGTTTTATCAAAATCAAAATTTAAATTCATCGCTAAGGTTTCTTGTAGCCCCTTCATTAATTTCTCCCCAGTTACCCTATTCCCTTTATCAGTAAAACCTTCAAAACGAATTTTATCATAATCAAAACTACAAGGCAGTAATCTTAGGTCATAATAATGGTTTAAAAGGAAGAGTTCGTTGTTCAATAAATCCTTAAACTCCGATCGATCATAAATTAAAAAGAATAATCCATTGGTTTCATTGGCAATGCCTCTGAGCAATTGCTCATCAGCTCCCCCTCCAAAGGCAATGGTAAATACAGGAACATTCATGGCTTTCGCCTTGGCCACCACTCCTTTAATGTCCTGTACTTTTGATGAATTTTCATAACCGTCGGAAAATAAAATTACTAGGGGCCTATGTGCAGTATCTCCTTTAAGAGAATCCAAAGACATATTCAATGCATCATAAATTGAAGTGGAACCTCCAAAGCCTTCCATACCCGTTTTTTGATATAATATCTTTTGGATCATGGCACTATCAGTGGATTTGCCCTCAAATGATATTTCCGAATCAAATTTAATAAGGCTTATTTTGTTTTTTGTCTCTGATTCTTTGATTGCCATAGAAACGGCATCCTGTAAGTCAACACAACGATCATGCCCCATTGAACCACTATGGTCAAGTACTACCGATATATGATAAGGCTTTTTATCTGCCACTTCCGTTAAAGTGTATTTGGCAATA
The DNA here is from genome assembly GCA_947487525.1 of Bacteroidota bacterium. Taxonomy (GTDB): domain Bacteria; phylum Bacteroidota; class Bacteroidia; order Chitinophagales; family Chitinophagaceae; genus Sediminibacterium. The sequence goes on along the minus strand of CANKWR010000066.1, from coordinate 4,604 downwards.
TAACAAGTGTCCTTTTCATTGATCATTTCAATTTTACTTAATGGAACTGATTTTCTGAACTTATAGTAATTCCCTTTCCAGTCGGATGGATAGGACAAGCGAATATTGATTTCCTTCTTAATTTTCTTAATATAATAAGCTGCCGTATTGTATTCAATTGAAGGGATATGAGCGGTATCAATTTGTGGAGCCGATACAGTATTGGCAATAATTTTAGGCGTAGTCAATTTACTATATCCCTTAGGTGAATGATCCACCGGATCAAAAGGCTCTATGGTTGGGCGTGTTTTGAAATCTAATTTTTGCGTAGTTGTATTGGCAGATTCATTGCCATTCTCACCTGGATTACGCGGCATTAAAATAGCACAACTATTGAATACTGTAGTAATTAAAAAAAAATATAAAACCTTATAATTTTTGAACATTAATTTGTAATTTTTTTCATGCATCTACTTTAGCATACTACTAGATTGTCTTAATCTTTCGGTATTAAATCTTTTCACCCAATTCCCATCACTGTTATAAGTAATGTCTTGATTTACATTACTTTCTTCACCATACAACCCACCTTTTTGCAACACTCTAATTACATTACCATTGTTATAATAGGTTCTGTATTCATAACCACTTGCTACATTTGAAACGTTAGCAAACACAAAAAACAATTGTCCGTTTAAAAAATAAAATTTAGCGGAAGCCTCAAATTCCCAATCTTTGAACTTAGAAGTGATTATAGCATATCCACCAGGATAAGAACATTTTTTTGATGACTGAGGAAATTTCATATTTTGGCCACCCATATTTCGATATGTGAAACTAGAACCATTTTGACAACTAATGGATTGCCTATTGCTTTCCATGCTACTCACTTCATTGTACTGTCTACGAATTTTAGTCACTAAATCCTCGGTTGACTGTGCAATTAATTGATTTACAGAAATAATGGAAAGTATTAAAAAGAAAATCAGCTTTTTCATAGTAAATTTTTTTATAAATTAGTTTAAAATAGAATACTAATATAAAACAAAAATTTCATATATTCACAGTACATTAAAATCCATTTTATGAAAAACCTATTGATAAAATTCACTTTTTTTGCCTGCTTATTCATGAGTACCGGAGCAGTTAATGCCCAATCGGTAGCCGATTTTAGGGTTAAAAATGCATACAATGAAGCTGACCGCACCATGATGTTGGATATTTTAAGGGCCAATTTATACCAGGACTACAAACAAGAATTCATTTTTCAAGTAAACCACTTTTTGGTAAGTGGGGGTTATGCCTGGTTTATGGGTAATGCAGAACGAAAAGATGGAAGACAAATAAGAGTGCGTGATTACGATGATTGTTGCCATGTAGAAGCCTTATTTACAAAAAGAGGTAATAAATGGTATTTAGAAACCTCAGGTGCATTTAGTTCGGATATCTGGTACATGGGTTTAAGTTATAAATACCCTAGAGCGCCAAGAGCCATTTTTGACCGAGTAAGTTTAATGCGATAATAATTAGAATACCCATCCATGAACCATTTTAACCGTAAATTTCTGAAAAGTAGCTTAATACTTTTCACCGTAATTTTATTTAATGCAATTAATGCAAATGGCGCTTTCAATCAAAAAGATACCTCCATTCAAATTATTCAATTACCCATTAACTATTCAAAAGAAAGAATTAAGCTTGGAATTGAATATCTTAAAATAAGACACGGTATTACGCAAACAAGTCCGAACATCACTCCTACAATTATCGTGCTCCACTATACCGATGGTGGTACCATTAAAAGTATTCATAATTATTTTAATCCAGCAACTATCGAAGAAAGCCGTCAGTTAAATAAAAAAGTGAGTGCCTTGAATGTGGGATCACAATTTTTAATTGATAGGGATGGAAAAATTTATCAACTAATGCCTGATAATTTTTTGGCCAGACATGCCATTGGTATTAACTACTGTGCTATTGGTGTTGAAAATATTGGCGGGGACAATAATCCGCTCACCCAAGCACAAGTAATTGCCAATGCTAAATTAGTGCGTCATTTGAGTAAAAAATATAAAATAGAATACCTCGTAGGACATTCAGAATATACAGTATTCAAGAACACGCCTATATGGAAAGAGACTGATCCCAAATACATTACTTATAAAAGTGATCCAGGTAAGAAATTCATGGAAGGAGTACGCGCACTTACTAAGGATTTAGGATTAAAAGCAAAACCCTAATTTTATAACTCCTTTATTTTTTCCCAAGGCGATTGAGGGGATTCCTCGTCGGCATAGGCTCTAAAAATTTGAAGTTTAGTTCCTTTTTGAATCAGGTAATAATAAGTACCTCCACCTCCATACCAAGCACCACAGGCGTCTAAAGCAGTCCTTGGTATTTTCCATGTAAGGTATGTGCTTATTTCAATGGTGGATGCCGTACCATGTATTGTATCCAATTTTATTTTGTTGTTATTGTATTCAACATAAACAATACTACTTAACATCCCTGATGCATCTTCCGCTAATTCCTCAAAAGAAAATTTAGCATTGATTGTATTATTTAGATTTGATGTACTACGATTAGTACCTATTTTACGATAAGACTTCTTAAATGCTAAATAATCATTCTTGTATTTATTGAATGCCGTTTGATTTTTATATTTTAATCCGATAATCCAATGCTCCCCCGTAATTTCATCCATGGTTTCTTGATAGGTTCTTTCGTAACTAGCATCCTTAGCAGTGATGGTCCAATATTTAATTAGTTTAGTACCCCCATTTTGTGTTTCTATCGGGCTTTGTTTTTCATTTGGCCTTACTGCAATATCATTTGCGATACCCATTGTTTGAGCGGAAAAAATATAAAACTCAACCTGATTGTCAGGAGATGGGAAAAATGCACTTTCTAATCCATTGGATTGAGTTGACTTTTGAGAACCAAAAGTTTTAAAAGAATTGGGATAACTAATTTGGAATCCTGCCCCACGGAATATATTTAATTGAGCAGTGGCTTGTATTGTAACCAATAAAGCCACTGCTATTAAAATTTTGTTTTTCATATAATCGTTATTAATACTACTAATATAGTAAAAATAATGAATATATTATTTGCCTCTTCTTTTTATTTTAAATCAAAGCGATCTAAGTTCATCACTTTAGTCCATGCAGCCACGAAGTCGTGTACAAATTTATCCTTTGCATCATCGGTCGCATATACTTCAGCCAAAGCGCGTAATTCAGAGTTAGAACCAAATATCAAATCAACTCTAGTACCTGTAAATTTAACCTTACCAGTGGATCTTTCACTTCCTTCAAAAATTCCTTTTGTAGCGGATTCCTTCCAAGTGGTACTAAAATCAATTAAGCTAGTGAAGAAATCATTGGTTAATGTTTCAGGAGCACTTGTAAATACGCCATGATGAGAACCATCAAAATTGGTATTTAATACGCGCAAACCTCCCACCAACACTGTTAATTCAGGTGCAGTTAAAGTCATTAATTGTGCCTTATCAATTAACATTTCTTCAGGAGAAACTACATGACCTGGTTTAATATAATTTCTAAAGCCATCCGCTAAAGGTTCTAATACGCCAAAGGATTCAACATCGGTATCTGCTTGTGTTGCATCAACTCTTCCTGCTGTAAATGGTACTTTAATATCTTTACCCGCATTCTTTGCAGCCATTTCAATTCCTACACCACCCGCCAAAACAATTAAGTCCGCAATGGAAACTTGTTTTGGTGCAGCACTTGCATTAAACTCTTTTTGAATTGCTTCCAAAGCATCCAATACTTTTGAAAGATGTGTTGGATTGTTTACTGCCCAATATTTTTGAGGCGCTAAACGAATTCTTGCCCCATTGGCGCCACCTCTTTTATCAGAACCTCTGAAAGTTGAAGCACTTGCCCATGCTGTTGAAACCAATTGCGCAACAGTAAGTCCCGATGCTGCAATTTTAGTTTTTAAAGCTGCTACATCGCTAGTATCTATCAATGCATATGTTGCTGCTGGCAATGGATCCTGCCATATTAACACTTCGCTTGGAACTTCCGGTCCTTGGTATCTTGAACGAGGCCCCATATCACGGTGCGTTAACTTAAACCATGCTCTTGCAAATGCATCTGCAAATTGATCTGGGTTTTCAAAAAATCTTTTCGAGATAGGCCCATAAGCTGGGTCAACTCTTAATGCTATATCGGTGGTTAACATCATAGGCGCATGCTTGATAGAAGCATCATGTGCATCAGGCACTGTTCCAGCACCCGCACCTGCTTTAGGTTTCCACTGATGTGCTCCTGCAGGACTCTTAGTTAACTCCCACTCATAACCAAATAAGTTTTCAAAATAATTATTACTCCATTGTGTAGGTGTGGTAGTCCATGCACCTTCTAAACCTGAAGTGATTGTATTTACACCGTTGCCAGTGTTAAATGTATTTTTCCATCCCTGTCCTTGTTCTGTAATATCAGCAGCGGCTGGTTCATTACCTACATATTTCATTGGATCAGCTGCACCATGGGTTTTACCAAAAGTATGCCCACCTGCAATTAAAGCCACTGTTTCTTCGTCATTCATGGCCATGCGCGCAAAAGTTTCACGAATGTCTTTTGCAGACGCAATCG
>CANKWR010000065.1 GCA_947487525.1 Bacteroidota bacterium | reverse complement strand
CCACGCCCCGCCATATTCGTGGCAATAGTTACCGCACCAGTCAAACCTGCTTCTGCCACCACCTGTGCTTCACGCGCATGTTGTTTTGCATTCAATACATTGTGCGGAATATTTTTTTGACGCAACATTCTACTTAACAATTCACTCACTTCAACCGAAGTTGTACCCACTAAACATGGACGTCCTTCGTCACGTAATTTTTCAATGGCTTCAATTACCGCACCAAATTTTTCACGCTTTGTTTTAAATACCATATCCTGCTCGTCCTTTCGAACAGCTGGAATATTGGTGGGTACCGTAACAACATCTAATTTATAAATACTCCAAAACTCAGCCGCTTCTGTTTCGGCAGTTCCTGTCATACCACCCAACTTGTGGTACATTCTAAAAAAGTTTTGTAAAGTAACGGTTGCATAGGTTTGAGTTGCAGCCTCAATTTTTACATTTTCTTTGGCTTCAATTGCTTGGTGCAATCCATCAGAATAGCGACGACCTTCCATGATACGTCCTGTTTGCTCATCTACAATTTTTACCTGACCATCAATCACTACATACTCTACATCCTTATCAAATAAAGTGTAGGATTTTAATAATTGATTCACGGTATGAATACGGTCGGCTTTAATACTATAGTCCGTAATGATCACTTCCTTTTGTTGTAATTTTTCCTCCGGACTTAATCCTGCATTTATGTCAATTGCATTTAAAGCAATGCTAATGTCTGGCAATAAAAAAAAGTTTGGATCCTCTCCTGCACCCGTAATTAAATGCAACCCTTTTTCAGTTAATTCAACTTGATTATTTTTCTCGTCAATATGGAAATATAAATCCACGTCCACATGATGCATTTCTCTTTGCTGATCGGCTAAATAAAAGTTCTCTGCTTTTTGCATCTTCACCCTTACGCCTGGCTCACTTAAAAATTTAATCAAAGCGCCATTCTTTGGCAAGCCTCTAAAAGCACGATACAAAGCAAGGCCACCATCTTTGGGATCATCATTGCCTTCGCTGAATTTTTTCTTGGATTCGATCAAGGATTGACTCACCACTTTCTTTTGGGCTTCCACTAATTTTTCGATTCTTGGTTTTAAATCAAAAAATTGTTGCTCCCCTGTTTGATGGCCAATGGGACCTGAAATGATTAATGGGGTACGGGCGTCATCAATTAAAACACTATCCACCTCATCCACCATGGCATAGTGATGTTTACGTTGCACCATTTCCTCAGGCGTGTGCACCATATTGTCTCTTAAGTAATCAAAACCAAATTCGTTATTGGTTCCATAAGTAATGTCGGCTAAATAAGCAGCGCGACGCTCATCCGAATTGGGTTGGTGCTTGTCGATACAATCAACACTTAAGCCCAACCATTCAAATAAAGTACCATTCCACTCACTATCTCTTTTTGCTAAATAATCATTCACTGTTACAATGTGCACTCCCTCTCCTGCCAAAGCGTTTAAATAAGCAGGCAAGGTTGATACCAGGGTTTTACCCTCACCGGTGGACATTTCCGCAATTTTACCTTGGTGTAAAACAATACCCCCAATTAACTGTACATCATAATGCACCATATTCCAAGTAACTGGGGTACCAGCGGCATTCCAAGTAGTTTGAAAAACCGATTGATCCCCTTTAATTTCAACATATTCTTTTTTAACCGATAATTCTCGGTCCAATTGGGTCGCAGTGGATACCAACTCTTCATTTTCGGTAAAGCGACGGGCCGCCTCTTTTACCACCGCAAAAGCTTCTGGCAAAATGTCCCATAATACTTTTTCAATTTCCTGATCACGGTCCTTTTTAATTGTATCAATATTTTGATAAATGGCATCACGGCCCATTAAGTCGCCCTCGGTTAACGCTTCCGCTTTGGCTTGCTCCGCTGCGATCAAAGCATCCAATTCATTGGTTTGTGCTTTTATTTGAGCCTTTAACTGATTGGTCCTATCCCTTAATTGATCGTTGTCAAGGGATTGATAGCTCGTAAAATGACCATTAATCACCTCTACTAAATACTGGATTTTCTTTACGTCTTTCTCACTTTTGGATCCGCCAAAAAGCTTACTTATAATTTGCAACATATGACTTGTAAATAAATGTGTTAATGTTCCTATCTCAATATACGTGCCAAACTTTAATGACAGGCTATTTAAGGGTCTCAAAGGTAAGGATTTGAGGGCAGTTTGGCCATTTTATAGGCTTCCCAATACAAAAATTAACTTGGGGGGCCTGAAAAGTGGAAATTGGGCAAAAATATGATACCTTTGCTCGCCTAAAACACAGGAAATTATAAAGCTATGGCTGGTCAATTAAAAGAAGTAAGAAACAGGATAAAAAGTACCCAAAGTACACAGCAAATCACGAAAGCCATGAAAATGGTGAGTGCTGCTAAATTACGCCGTGCGCAAGACGCCATCACGCAAATGAGGCCTTATGCCCGCAAATTGCAGGATATGTTAAGTAATATCATTGGCAGCTTGGAAGGCGATATGAATTTGGCATTGGCTGAAACACGCCCAGTAAACAATGTATTGTTAATTGTGATTACCTCTGACAGAGGATTGTGTGGTGGCTACAATGCCAATGTAGTGAAGTTAGTAAAAGCGACCATTGCTGAAAAGTACCCTACCCAAAAAATAACCATCTGGAATATTGGTAAAAAAGGATATGAGAGTTTGTCAAAATCTGGCTACAATACCAACGCCGATTTCAAAGATATTTTCTTACAATTGACTTTTGGAAATGTACAAGCCGCTGCGAAAGCTGCGATGGAAGCCTTTGCCAATAAAGAGTTTGATGCAATTGAAATTATTTACAGCGAATTTAAAAATGCTGCTATGCAAGAGTTTAAGGCGGAACCGTTTTTGCCCATTCCAAAAATTGCAAAACAAGCTAATCAAAAGAAAACCGATTTTATTTTTGAACCACAAAAAGAAACATTGGTGGCTGAATTGATGCCTAAAATTTTAAACACCCAATTATTCAAAGCAGTATTGGACGCAAATGCAAGCGAACATGGTGCTAGAATGACAGCGATGGATAAGGCAAGTGAAAACGCAAACGAATTATTAAAATCATTGAAAATATCTTATAACCGAGCAAGACAAGCCGCTATTACAACCGAGTTAACGGAAATTGTAAGTGGTGCTGCTGCCTTAAACGGATAAGAACTACTTATTATGGAAATTAGTGAAATCATCCCTCATATTGAAGCGTTAATTTTCGCAAGCGATAAAGCGTTAAGCGTAAACGACATCACTGAATTAGTCAACAATGCATTTGGTTTTTTAGAGGAACGCATTGAAACCGATCAGGTAGAGAGTGCCTTAAATGGTATTCAAGAAAAATATGCTACCGAGTTTTATCCTTTTGAGTTAAAACAAAGTGGTGGTGGATGGCAGTTTTTAACTAAGCCTGAATTTCACAAAACAATTGCTCAATTAAATGGCGATAAATTCTTAAAGCGCTTATCCAATGCGGCTTTAGAATCATTGGCGATTATTGCATACAAGCAACCCATCACTAAAGGGGAAGTGGAAGCCATTAGAGGGGTGAACAGCGACTACTCTATTCAAAAATTATTGGAAAAGGAATTAATCGTAATCAGCGGCCGCAACGAGACATTGCCAGGCAAGCCATTGGTTTATTCTACTTCTAAAACCTTTATGGACTATTTTGGCATTAACTCAACCGACGATTTACCAAAAATCAAGGAAGTATTGGCCGACCAAATTGTTGAAGCGACCGTGATTAAGCCAGAAGATTTTACCGACAACAGCGTATACGAGCAGGTGACGGACGAAGCTGCGAATGAGCGTGCAGAGGAAGAGACTCCAAATTTACCTGAGGAAGAAGATGCGAATGCATCTGATGCAGGAGAAGATGCGAACGCATCTGATGCAGGAGTTGAGCTCAAAGGAGACGACCTTTCCGAATAAAGTAGCGTAATATTCACGTTCCTCCTTTTTTTCTAAAATTATACTGTTGATATAATCACAGAACCTAGTACTAATTGTATCTTCGTAGCATGAATTCAAGTTTATCCTACGACCAATTAAAGGAGGCTGCAAATACCTATGGTACCCCATTGTATGTGTACCATGCGGAAAAAATTGCAAGTCAATACCAAAACTTATTATCCAATTTTTCTAGCAACAATACCCGTTTTTTTTATGCCTGTAAAGCCCTCACCAATATTCATATTTTAGAACTGGTAAAACGTGCAGGCTGCGATGTGGATTGCAGTTCCATTAATGAAGTTAAATTGGCGTTGCATGTTGGCTTCGCGCCCCAAAATATTTTATACACCAGCAATAGTGTAAGCTTTGAAGAAATAAGTGAAGCAGTAAATTTAGGTATTCATGTAAATATTGACAGCTTATCCAATTTAGAAAAATTTGGCGCGAAGTATGGCGCCTCCTTCCCTATTGGTGTGCGTGTAAGGCCCAATATTATGGCAGGTGGGAATTTAAAAATTTCAACAGGACATGATAAAAGTAAGTTTGGCATCCCAGTTACACAATTAACAGCATTAAAAGCCATTCAAGCAAAATACAATATTAATATAGCCACTTTGCACATACACACTGGCAGTGAAATTAAAGACGTAGCCGTTTTTATTCAATCTGCCAATGTATTTGATACCCTACTCAATGAATTCCCTACCGTAAACGTACTGGATTTTGGGGGTGGCTTTAAAGTGCCGTACCAACCAAATGAAAAAGGAACGGATATTGCATTATTGGGAGCCGAAGTGGACAAAGCCATGAAGCAGTTGTCCGAAAAATATGGACGAACATTAACCGCTTGGTTTGAACCCGGGAAATACATGGTAAGTGAAGCTGGTTATTTTATTGCACAGGTAAATGTTTTAAAACAGTCCAATGATATCCAATTTGCAGGTGTCAATACCGGCTTGAATCATTTAATTCGTCCTATGTTTTATGATGCCTACCACCATATTGACAATATCAGCAACCCGAATGCACCGCATGCAGCTTATGCAGTAGTGGGAAATATTTGCGAGACAGATACTTTTGCATGGGATAGGCCCCTGCCCGCTATTCAGGAAGGGGATTATTTAGTGTTTTACAATGCCGGCGCCTATGGCTATGAGATGGCGAGTAATTACAACGCTAGGTATAAGCCAGCGCAAGTACTATTTGAAAATGGCGTACCCAAACTAATCAGCCGAAGAGATACCTTTGAGGACTTATTGACTTTGCAAACTCCATTAAATAAATAAACATGATTGAGATTAAACATATCTGTAAAAAGTTTGATGACAGGGTGATTTTAGAAGATATCTCTGCGCAATTCAAGCCAGGCATGTGTAATTTAATTATTGGGGCGAGTGGTAGTGGTAAAACAGTGTTGACAAAATGTATTGTAGATTTAATTCAGCCCGACGAGGGACATATTTATTTTGATGGTATTGCCTTTGGCAAAATGCAAAAAGACCAAAAAAAAGAATTACGCAATAGCATTGGTATGTTATTTCAGGGCAATGCATTATTTGACTCCATGACAGTGGAGGAAAATGTAAAATTTCCGCTAGATATGTTTTCTGATTTTACTGAGGCAGAGAAAATAAATAAAGTAAATGTCATATTAGAGCGTGTTAATTTAACTGGATCGAATGATAAATTCCCCGCTGAAATAAGTGGGGGTATGAAAAAGAGGGTTGGTTTAGCACGCGCACTTGTACTTAATCCTAAATATTTATTTTGTGACGAACCCAATTCAGGGCTTGATCCACAAACATCCATGGTTATTGATAAATTAATTCATGAACTAACCGTCGAATACAATATTACCACCATTGTCGTAACCCATGATATGAACTCGGTGATGGAAATTGGGGATTATATACTTTATTTAAATCAAGGCAAGAAGGAATGGGAAGGAAGTAACCAGGATATTATTTATTGTCAAAATGAACTATTAAACAATTTCATTTTTGCTTCGGAGTTTTTGCAGGATGCAAAATCAAAAAGAATGCAAGATGATCAAAAATAAAAACAAGTTAACTATGAAGTCAATTTTAATGGGATGTTTAACCCTAGTAAGTGTTATAAGCACTTTTTCACTCAAAGCACAACAGGCTAATCCGGCATCAGATTTGCCTTATATGAAGGATAAAAACTTCCCTCTTTTTAGCCTCACTTCCATCGATGGTAAAGAAGTTACCAATAAAGACTTACCAAAGAACTACAAGTATACCTGTGTAATTATATTTAGTCCCGACTGTTCACATTGCGAACACGAGGCAGCCGAAATTTCAAAAAATGCCGATAAATTCAAAAACGTTCTATTTATTTGGGATAGTTACCGTGAAATGGACTTAATCAAAAAATTTGCGGTTAAGTACAACTTTGTTGGCAAGCCCAATTTTATCATTGGCCGAGACGGTGCTTATACCCTTCCGACCTTTTTTAGGCCAAAAATGACCCCTTTTGTCGCCTTATATTACAAGGGTAGTTTTGTGAAGGTTTGGGAACAGGGCGTTGAAGTACCTGAACTAATTAAAAATACCCAAGGCAAATAATTAATTAAGTAACTTTGCCCCGTAAAAAATAACCCTTTTAAAAAAAATAGACCCTATATGAAAATTACCGTAGTTGGAGCAGGTGCAGTAGGCGCAACATGTGCAGACAATATTGCTCGTAAAGAATTAGCCAGCGAATTGGTTTTGTTAGACATTAAAGAAGGCTTTGCTGAAGGTAAAGCGCAGGACATGATGCAGACTGCTGCATTATTGGGTTTTGACACTAGAATTTCAGGAAGCACCAATGATTATTCCAAAACTGCGAACTCTGATGTCGTGGTAATCACTTCAGGCTTGCCACGTAAACCAGGTATGACACGTGAGGAATTAATTGGCACCAACGCAGGTATCGTAAAAGGAGTGTGTGAAAACATTTTAAAGCATTCTCCGAATGCGATTATTATTGTAATTAGTAACCCGATGGATACAATGACTTACTTGGCATTGCAATCCACTGGCTTA
>CANKWR010000064.1 GCA_947487525.1 Bacteroidota bacterium | reverse complement strand
TATCTGAGAAAATGATTTGATAGGCATCCGGCTTGTTTAAAAAGGCCTTAATTCGGTGTCTAGTAGTTTGTACTTTGGAGGAGACAATTGCCATTTTCTCACCCATGATGGCATTCAGCAAAGTACTCTTTCCTGCGTTTGGCTTCCCAAATATGTTTACATACCCTACTTTCATGGTTTCCATTAATTACCCAAAGTTACTACAAAAAAAATCCGCTCTCGACTTGAATCAGGAGCGGGTTATGCTGTTGCGAGGGAAGGGATCGAACCTCCGACCTTCGGGTTATGAGCCCGACGAGCTACCGCTGCTCTACCTCGCGATGTTTGGAGGGCAAAGGTAGGTCAATATTGGTTCTTAAACAAAAGTTTATACTAGTTAAATTCAAATCCTCATTTTTAAACCACAAACTTATGATAAATGTATTTCAGCCATCATACAGCGTGTACTTCCACCCCCTAAGGATTCAATGGTAGGGATTGCTATGGGAATTAAGGGATTGTATTTTTCTAAGTTATTTAGCTGCGCTGCATTTAGCGAAGAATAGGCTTGTTCAGACATAATTAAATAAGGTTTTTCAGCTATGTCGAATACTTGTAACATATTACCAGCAAAATGATTTAGTTGATCTTGGCTAATTTCAATGACTTGTTTATGAGTTTGTGAAAAGCACTCTAGTAGCATTTGTTTTTCTTGTTCATTGGGAATACTCTCTAAACAAATTACCACAAATTGAGCGCCCATACACATCATAACATTGGTATGATAAATGGGTTGTACTTTAACATCAACTGCTTTAAAACTAATAGGTTTGAACTGCATTTTATCGCACCAGCAGGCAAAAGCCTCTTTATCTAATCTTTCAGATAAACAACCATAGGCTATTTTATGTTGGTGATCTAGCACCATACTTCCAGTGCCTTCTAGAAATTTTCCTTCTTTTTCAAAATGAGTTAAATCAAGTATATTTTTAATTGTAAAATTGGAATGTAAAAATTCTATCACTGTTGATTTTCTTTCTGCTCTTCTATTTTCTGCAAACATGGGATACAAACAAATGGTTCCATAAGCATGGGTAGAAATCCAATTATTGGGAAAAATAGAATCTGGGGTTGAAGGGTTTTGCGTGTCTTGAACCACTTTGACTTTAATTTGATGTGCACGTAATTTCTCCACCATAGCATCAAATTCAGCAATGGCTAATTCATTGGCATTTTCAATATTCATATTAGATTGAAAAAAATTATTCGAAGCTGTTTGGGGATTAAAATAAAATTGATAAGGTCGAACCATTAAAATTTCCATATCCAATTATTATTATTATAAATTATATTTAATAGGCGTTCTTTCTATAGGCCTATTCATGCAATGAAAATTACCTAAAAAATAATTCAAGTGGCTCATTATCAATATCTTAAATGAAGATAACATATTAAATAAAATCATTGTGAGTCCAACAAGCTACCGCTTATCTACCTCGGATGTTTGGAGTGCATAGGTAGGCCAATTTAAGTTCCTAGCTAAGATAAATGAGAACAACCAAAAACTAGCACTATCGTAAAATTTAAATTCAAACTTTATAGATAAAAAGCTCCAATAACTCAAAAATTAGATCAGGGATATTTGATAAATATTAACAATATAAAAATTACTTTAATTTACAAGTATATGATATTCAGTTAATTAAATATCTTATATAAAAAATAATATTAATAATATATAATTTATATGCTAAATTTACGTTATTGAACTTGGAGTCCAGCAACCATTTAAACGGGGCGTATCCGAAAAGCCATATGAGTAGGATCTAAAACTTAATTTATGAAAAAAATTATCATTTTATCTATGTTAGCATTAGCGTTTAATTTTTCCGCAAATGCTCAAAAACAAAACTTTACATTCAGTGTGGGTGGTGGGTTATCATCTATAAGCGCTGGCGGAGGAAATGGAAACTCTGCTACTGGCTTTGGTGTAGATGTGGTTGGAAGAACTAAATTATCTGAAACGCTCGAAGGTTTTGTACAGACAGGATATAGTTCATTTAGCGAAAATGGTGCGTCTTTGGGTCATATCCCATTTTTAGTTGGTGTAAACTTTCAAGCAGGAGTTTTCAAGCCAGGTTTAGGAATTGGATATAGTAATTTTTCAGGCGGTAATTCAAGTGCTGGTGGATTTGCTTTCAGCCCACAAATAGGATATAATATTGACAAAGTTGATGTAATCGCTCATTACACTAGCACCTCTTTAAATAGTGGAAGTTTGAATATCATTGGATTGAAACTGCTTTATAAAATATCGAAATAATCGATTATTTAAAATATAAAAAAAGAGCTTCAATATTGAAGCTCTTTTTTTTATACCTAGTGGAAATTAGTCTCTATGTTTAATGGTAGAGGCTCCCGAATTATTCATTTCTTTAATGACTGCAGCCCCCTTGTAATTGATACTGCTAGCGCCAGTCGCCTGTACTTTTAAAAGTTCAGTTACATGAATATTAACTAAACTAGCACCAGAAGCTTTTACAATTGCGCCCTTCGCAATTAAGTTATACATTTTTACACTGCTAGCCCCTGATACATCCACTGATAAGTCATTCACCTTACCCGCTAATTCAACCAAACTTGCTCCAGAGGCTTCAAATATAACTGTACTTGCAGTTAATTGGCCCTTGTAACTGGAAGCGCCTGATACATTCAATTGCATACTTTGTGTTTCAATTTCCCCTTTTAAATCACTTGCTCCTGATAATTTTATATTCAGCTTGGGTGCACTTATTTTGGAAACTAAATGAACTGAAGTGGCACCAGAAGCAGTCAATGCATTCAAGTCCCTTACACTAACGTAAGCCCTTACTTTTTTATTTTCCCAATTTTTCCATTGAAACCAACTATTACCACTTTTTAGTCTTAAAACTAAGGTATTCCCTTCCACGAAAGTTTCAATTTGATCTCTTGTTTCTTCATTAGAAGCACTAACAGCTACTTGATTTGTTGATGACTGTGTAAGGTATAAATCAATAGCGCTTGATACCCGAATTGCATTAAAATTACCTAGGGTCCTGATTTGTGCATTGTTATCATAAATGATGGGTGATTTTTGCGCACAAGCAGCAAATACAAGGAATAAGGATGCAGAGAACAATATTTTTTTCATGGGAATAAGTTTATATACCGTAAAACGTAAGTAATTGGATAAAGTTACAGTTGGTCAATTAAAATATCCATATTAATTTTGTCCCGTCCTCGGGGTGCTGTAAAAAGCTGAGATAAAACCCGTTGAACCTGAACAGGGTAATTCCTGCGAAGGGAAGGTACCGCACCATTCGTGCACTTCTCATAGCTTATTATTCCTGTTCCCATTTTAAAATTAAACATTAGTTATGACTAAGTTATTGGGAACAATTGTATCATTATTAATGCTAGCGCCCTCCGTGGCGCAGCAACCAAAAAAAATCCATACTGCAAAGGATAGCATAAGTAGGTATACGGATAGTATACGAAGCTTACCTCCCTTGGAGATAAGTGCCGTTAGGGTAAACGATAACAGTCCTTTCGCTAAAAGCAATGTGACAGCTGCTGCCATTGCTCCATTCAATTTAGGGCAGGACCTTCCCTATTTAATTCAAAACACCCCATCCATTGTGGCCAATTCAGATGCAGGAACAGGAATTGGTTATACAGGTATCAGAATTAGAGGGACCGATGCAACCCGTATTAATGTAACCTTAAATGGCATCCCCTATAATGATGCTGAAAGTATGGGTGTCTTTTTGGTAAATCTCCCCGATTTTAGTTCAAGTGCGAATAGCATTCAAATTCAAAGAGGAGTGGGTACTTCAACCAATGGATCCAGTGCATTTGGCGCCACCATTAATTTAGCGACCAATGACTATCGTCCCGCACAGTATCTTTCATTACAAAATAGTTTTGGAAGTTTTAACACCAATAAAAACACCTTACTTTTTGGAAGTGGATTAATCAATGATAGATTTAATATTGACGCTCGTTTCAGCAATATCACAAGTGATGGCTTTATTGATAGAGCGAAAAGTGATTTAAAATCATTTTATATTAGCTCCACTTACTGGGGGGATAAATCATCTTTAAGATTAAATATTTTTTCTGGCAAAGAAAAAACCTACCAAGCTTGGTATGGTGTTCCTCAAGACAGTTTAGCAACCAACAGAACATATAACCCAGCGGGAACTGAAAAAACGGACGCACCCTACGACAACCAAACTGACAATTACACTCAAACACATTATCAACTATTTTACAATAAGGAAATCAACTCAAATTTAAAATGGAACACGGCCCTATTTTTAACCAAAGGAAGAGGCTATTACGAAGAATATAAAGCAAGTGTTAATTTAACTGAATATGGTGTATCGCCCAATCCATTAATGAACAGCATTAATCCTGATTTAATTAGAAGAAGATGGCTAGATAATCAGTTTTATGGACAAATATTTTCAATCTCCTATGAAAAAAATACCAACAAATTAATTTTGGGAGGCGGATGGAGTAAATATGATGGACAACATTTTGGTGAGCTTCCCAATGGAGTTCCTAATATCAACAGGTTTTCGTTAATTAATCCTATCTACTATTCAAATATGGGTTACAAAAATGACCTTAATGGCTATCTAAAATGGGAGCATCAACTCACCCAGGAACTAACCAGCTTTATTGATTTGCAATTCAGGAAAGTGCGTCATACAATCAATGGCTTTGATGGCAATCCAACATTATTGGTGGATCGTAAATTCAACTTCTTTAATCCAAAGGCCGGATTGAGTTATAAATCAAAAAACACAACTTATTATTCCAGCTTAGCAATTGCCCATAAGGAACCCAATAGAGATGATTTCGAAGCAGGTATCACACAACAGCCAAAACAAGAATTTTTATTCGATTGGGAAACAGGTTTCATATATAAAACACCTAATATAAACCTTGGTGCCAATTTTTATTTTATGCACTATAAGGATCAATTGGTATTAACTGGTAAAATTAACGATGTGGGATCCTATACGAGAACTAATGTACCTGAAAGCTATAGAGCAGGGGTAGAAATAGAGGAGCAATGGAAAATCAACAAGTTCATTACTAGCAATGGTAACATTACAATCAGCAATAATAAAATTGCTGCATTTTCTGAATTTTTTGACGACTATGACAATGGTGGACAAGCGAGTATTCAACATCGAAATACCGACATTGCTTTTTCTCCGAATTTGACCGCCACCCATAGCTTTCAAATTAAGCCTTCGGATAAAATAAATTTTAGTTGGATTAGCAAGTATGTCTCAAAACAATATCTGGACAATACGCAAAATGAAAATCGCAAATTAAATGCCTATTTCACTAATGACTTAACAGCAGCCTACCAATTGACAACCAATAAAAAATGGAAAGTACTATTGCAATTGTATGCTATAAATATTTTAGATGTTAAATATGAACCTAATGGTTATACCTACAGTTTTATTTATGGAGGCACTACCACAACTTCAAACAATTATTTCCCCATGGCAGGTAGAAACTATTTTGCGAGTATTAAATTTGAACTAAAATAACTTAACTACTTTTATCAAAATAAAGAAGGAGCGCAATTGCGCTCCTTCTTTATTTATACCTCTTTTTTAAATCATCATTTTAATTACTTGGAGTTTAACCCATTAATGAACTTGATTAAGCCTGTAAAATAGGTTTGCTGATCATCATACATGGACATATGTGACCCTTTTGAGCAATATAGATATTGTCCATTGGGCACTAATTTTGAAATTTCCTCCATGGCTTTAGGATCCATGGTATCAAATTCGCCACCAATGCTTAACACAGGAACCGTTATTTTTTTAAGATCTGCCTTACGATCCCAATTTTTCAAACTTGCATTCCCTACAATACCAAATTCCGAAGGGCCTTGCATTTTTAAGTATAAAGGATAATTCATTTTAGCGAACGCTCTTTTCACTGGATCAGGCCAGGTAGCAGGAGGCATTCTTAAAACATGCTCAGGATAATAATTGTCTGCAATTAATTTTAAATACATCGGATTGGTATAATCCCCCTTAGCCTCATAGGAACGAATAGATGCCAAAATATCCTTGGGCAATTGAAGCGCCAATACATTATTTGCATAAGCGTTGTATTCAGGCACCGAAGGAACCATATTTGAAATTACCAACCCTTTTAAATTTTGTTGATACTTAAGCGCATATTCGGTGGCTAAAATTCCACCCCATGAATGTCCTAGTAATATGAAATTGGAAGCATCCATTTTTAGCGCCTTACGCACGGTTTCTACTTCTTCAACAAAATGTTCAATGGTCCATAAACTTGAATCATTGGGATTGTCAGAATAGGCAGAACCTAATTGATCATAATAATAATATTCAAACCCTTCTTGTGGAAAGAAAGAATCAAAACATTCAAAGTATTCATGGGTAGCACCAGGGCCACCATGCAATAACAACACCTTCGTTTTTGGATTATTTCCCACTCTTTTAGTCCAAACATTAAAAGTACCTTTGGGTGTTTGAATTGGGATCATTTGTACCCCACCTGATAAAATATCTGTTTTGCCAGTGGTATCATGATAGGATGACTTACCTGCATTTGAATTTGAATTGCAAGCTGCAAATAATAAAGTGCAAGCAAAAAGAAAAGCGTTGGTTATTTTCATATTTATAGTTATTGACTATAAATATACTCAAAAAAATTGCATCTTATCCAGGGAACTGCTCCTGCCATGCCAACATTCCCCCAGCCACATTAATGACATTTTTAAACCCATAAGGCGCCAACATCAAACAGGCTTGACCACTTCTGTTACCACTGCGGCAATAGATGTATACGGTCTCCTCTTTCAAATGCTCAATTTCATCTACTTGCAATGCTTGAACAAGCCCAAGGGGCAATAATTGACCCCCAATATTAAAGGCAGCATGTTCATGCGGTTCACGTACATCTATTAAATTGATTTTTTCCCCCGCATCTATTTTTGCTTTTAAATCAGCAACGGATATTGTTTGCATAAATTAAATAATTAAAAATCGTTTACTGTATCGGTTTGTATTTTAACGGGAGGCGCAAGATCAATACTTAAATTAATAGTTGTCCCTCTAAATTTTCTATTCGGTTTAGGTTGCCCCGTAGAATCCAAAATCATGGATTGTATACCTGGATTTTGACCAATAACAAATGCGGTAGCGGTATCCTGGATACTCGCAGATGAAGTAAACCTGCCTACGATGAATCCAGCAGAAAGTATTTTTGCTCTTGCCATATCCACTGTTAAACCAACTAAATCTGGCACTTCAATCATTTGACTTAATGAGCCATCTCCAACTAATAAATTAATGCCCGAACCGGATGATATTTTTGAACCAACCGCTATTGGAACCCCATTCAATAAC
>CANKWR010000063.1 GCA_947487525.1 Bacteroidota bacterium | reverse complement strand
CCGGTAATTAGAGGAGTGAAGTCCGACAATGAACGTGTAGCGGGTGCAGAAGATACTTATTGTATAGAGGCGTTGATGCAGGATGGTAAAGCATTACAAGCAGGTACTTCGCATTTCTTAGGACAAAATTTTGCCAAAGCATTTGATGTTAAATTCAGCGATAAGAACAACACATTAGATTATGTATGGGCTACCAGCTGGGGTGTAAGTACCCGTTTAATTGGTGGATTGGTTATGACACATAGTGATGATCAAGGGTTGGTATTGCCTCCAAGAATTGCGCCAATACAAGTGGTGATTGTACCTATTTATAAAGGAGAGGAGCAGAAAGCAATTTTAGATGAAAAAGTACATGCCATGGTTGCCTCTTTTAAAGCAGCCGGAATACGTGTGAAATACGATGATTCAGATAATCAAAGACCAGGATGGAAATTTGCAGAGTACGAATTAAAGGGCGTACCAGTGCGTATTGCAGTCGGCCCAAGAGATTTGGAAAACAATCAAGTGGAAATTGCGCGTCGTGATACCAAGGAAAAAACAACCATTTCAATGGATGGTTTAACAGAGTCCGTAAATAATTTATTGCTAGAAATCCAGTCTAATTTATTTAATCGCGCGAAGCAATATCGTGACGAGCATATTACGAAAGCAGATACCTGGGAGGAGTTTGTAAATATATTAGATACCAAAGCCGGTTTTGTTTCCGCACATTGGGATGGAACACCAGAGAGCGAAGAAAAAATTAAAGAATTAACCAAGGCAACCATTCGTTGTATTCCTTTGGACAATACTTTAGAAGCGGGCAAATGTATTTTATCAGGTAATCCATCTACGCAACGCGTTTTATTTGCAAGAGCGTACTAAGCATTTAGCAAGATGAAGAAACAAGGACCTATTCCTGACGCACTTGTGCCTTATTTAGAAGGAAAAGTGTTGCTCATGGACAAACCATTAAGATGGACTTCCTTTAAAATGATCCGTCGTGTGCGCGGACTTACCTTTGTACAAAAAGTAGGTCATGCTGGCACTTTAGATCCTTTGGCAACAGGCTTGTTAATTATTTGCACTGGGAAGTGTACCAAGCAAATTAATGATTATATGGGTATGGATAAGGAGTATACGGGTTCCCTGTTATTGGGGGCAACCACAGCCACTTTTGACTTAGAATCCGAGACCGAAAATTGTAAAAGCATTGATCATTTAAGAGTGGATAAAATCAAGGCAACTACCCAACAATTTATCGGTGAGATAATGCAGTTGCCGCCACAACATTCTGCCATTAAAAAAGACGGCGTGCGTTTATATGAAACCGCACGTCAGGGCATTGAAGTCAAAGTAGATCCAAGAAAAGTAAGGATCGAAAATTTCGAACTTACTAAAATTGACTTACCCAATATTGAATTTAAAGTAAACTGTTCTACAGGGACTTATATTAGAAGTTTAGTAAATGATTTTGGAGCCGCCTTGGGGGTGGGTGCTTACATGAGTGCATTGCGCCGTACCAAGATTGGTGATTTTGATGTTGCCCATGCCATTCAATGGGAAGAGCTAAGAGACGAGGTAGATGTATTGCTTGCCATTGATCCAGCTGCAAAAATAGTTGAGGAAGGCGAAGCAGCGGCTGAATAGTTTAAAACGGCAAACCAATTCCAAATTGCCATGCGTAGTTATTGACTTTGGTACCATTGGGTTTTAATTCTGCCCATCTCATATTATCAATATCTAGCCAACCATTATTATACAACCTGGTTGGATCTTTCATTTTCATTGCAAAATCTACTCTTATCAGAAAGTAGTTAAAATCTAATCTTAAGCCAGTACCAACACCAACGGCAAGGTCCTTGTAGAGCTTATTAAACTGAAAACGCGCTGCTGGATCACTGGAATTGTCTCTGGTATTCCAAATATTTCCGATGTCTGCAAATAAGGCAGATCCTATTTTATAATTGCCAAATTGAATAATATTAAAACGGTATTCTAGGTTGGTTTCCAATTGCAAGTCGCCGAAACGGTCAAAGTTTTGGCTGATGCTACTTGTATCGTAAAAATTAGAACTTCCCAATCCCAACTGTCTTAAACCCCAGGCACGCATACTATAGGGACCACCTGCGGTGAATTGCTTAAAAAAGGGCAGCTGGCCACCTAAAGCGCCGTCATTGCTGTAATTGTTTCCCCATCCTCCCATAAAACGCCAAGCCAATTCGGTATAGTCAAATTTTATCAGCTTGCGTATTTCTATTTCAGCTTTAAGGTACCTATAAATATTTTTTTGGATTGCAGGGGAGCTTCCCAAAATACCTCCGGCTTCTTCAAGGCCAATTCTAAAATAATTATTTTGATTAGGATGTTTTTTTGAAGGGCCAGATTGAACATAACTAATGGTTTGACTAATTACATTTCCATTGTTGAAGGAAGACCTTAAAAAAGGATTTAAAATTAACAAGCTATCTAGTTTGCCAAACTTGCCAAGTTCGTACAACTCTACATTAATTGGCTTATAGGATATGACGTATTCATTGCCATTTTTTATTTTCTTCCATTCATATCCCCAGTTGGCCGTAAAGGATTTTAAGCGGTAATAATTAAGTCGGTCAATATAGGATCCGTTTAATGAAAAATTGGTTTTTTCATTACTGTTCACGGATTTATGCAAGGGCCTGAAGGGGATTAATAGCCCGGGGAAGCTATAGGTTTGCCCCATATTAAAAAGTAAAGTTTGTGTTAGGTTGGCTTTATTTAAATCCAATTCAACCCCCGTTCTAACACTAGTTATAGATTGGATTGATTTTTTTTGAATATTCCTATCTCTGTAAGTAAAGCTGGTAGATAAACCCAATAAATTACCCGCTCCAATTTCAGCTGTATTCCTACTTCCTTCTAAATCTAAACTAAAACTTTTTCGCAAAGCGGGTACTAAAAAATAATGCAAAGTCACACTGTCATTTTTAACCGTGGACCTAGCGTCTATTTGTTGCCAAGCCCCCAACCCACTTAAATGGTTTAAGGTTTGGAATAAATAGTGTTCATTAAATAAATCTCCTTTTTCAATGATGGATTGTTGCTTGAAAAACTTGGTTTTAAACTTTGGGTTATTGTATTGCTGTGTGATGTTGTTGAAAGTATCTTGGTGAAGCAGCCCCTTAACCAAGATAGAATCTGGATTATCAGCTAAATTTAAATCACTATAAAATATTTGTTCATTTATTGGGTAAGCCTTTGTGATGGTCGGGTTTACATTTCTTAATTGAAAGTTTATTTTCCAACTTGGGTTTTCTTTAGATTTTTTTTCAGCATCCTGGACTTGGTTAACTTGCGCCAAAGGGTCTAAGTTTAATTGCATTAAACTGGTATTAATGGTGTCTACCTCGGCAAAAATCTTTTCTTTGGTAAAATAGTAATACCCATTCGATCTAAACAAATCTACCAAGCGATCTAATTCATTATTTATGGACTCACTAGCGTAGGCAGTGCCCTTTTTTACATAGGCTTGTTCGCTATTTTTGAGTGCAATGGATTGCAATTGCATATCACCTAATTGATAAGTGACCGTGTCAATTAAGGTTTTTTTGTTGAGGGTGACTTCCATTTTCAAATACACCCTCCATTCTTTTCTAACCGTATCTACTTTACTAACCAGTTTAAAATCAGGATGATGGTATCCTTTCGTAGACAAGTAGTTTTGCATATATTGCTTGGTCCTTTCAATTCTTTCTGGATTGTATAAGGTTGGCTGAACGATGGTATTGAAAACCCCAAATTGTCTAATTCTTTTTACTTTTAAACTATCATCCCAGTAATTGTCCAAACTATACGTTAAGAATCGGTTTGTTTTTTTTGTTTCAGGGTCCTTGATTACAATTTTGTTGTCAAATACGAAGGCCTTTTCTTTAGGGTAATCATGTACGATTGCTTTTTTCACATCCGTACAGGCGTTTATTAAAAATAAAAGCCCAACTAGTGAAAATCTTGAAAAGAAACTAATATTTTTAAGCTTCGTAAATAACATGAATCAAATGAATAAGAATGAGCTCAAATATATTCAATCTTTTGCCCAAAAAAAACATTGGACAGAAGAATCTGTTTATTTGATTGAAGGCCCCAAAATGCTTGAAGAGGCATTGGGAGCGAACTGCATCCTCAAAAAAATTTATGCCACCCAGGATTGGCTTGCATCCAATGGTCCTGACCAGGTTGAAATAGAAGAAGTCGACGCACTTATGTTGTCCAGACTTAGTCAATTGCATACTGCAAATCAAGTACTAGCCCTGGTTGAAAAAAAGCCCGCCCAAAAAGTGAATTATGCAAATCGGCTTAGTTTGGTGTTGGATGGGATCCAGGATCCAGGCAACTTAGGCACCATCATCAGGACCGCCGATTGGTTTGGCATTGATCATATTATTGTTTCTGAAGACACGGCTAGTGTCTATAATCCCAAAGTAATTCAGAGCACCATGGGAAGTTGTTTTAGGGTGCAAGTACAGGTTGAAAATATGGAACAAGTTTTTATAGAAAACAAATTACCAGTGATTGGTACATTGTTGTCAGGAAATTCTATTTATGAAACGGTTATTCCTTTAACAGGTTTTTTAATCATTGGCAATGAATCAAAAGGAATAAGAACGACAATACAATCCTATATTACCCATCCGGTTGCGATACCAAAATTTGGAGCAGCAGAGTCCTTGAACGCCGCAGTAGCCACAGGCATTGTTTTGTCTAAGTGGAAAATGCAGTAATGCGATTTAATAAGGAAATCCAGCAATAGCTAATCAAATTTAATTGCTTGCGCAGGCGCAATTTTCTTGATCCAAATAGTTGGAAGTAAAAAGGAGAGATAACTGATACATGCAGTACCCATAACGACCCCGCTTATCTCAAGCCAGTTCATTTGAATAGGCAAGGTGGACATAAAATAAGCAGCCTCGTCCAGTTGGATGAATTCAAAATACAATTGTGCATAGGACAATCCAATACCAATAATCAAGCCAATGCCAATGCCTATCCAGCAAATGAAACTAGCCTGGTATAAAAATATTTGTCTGATAAAAGCATGAGAAGCACCCATGGCTGTTAATGTCCCAATCATATTGACTCTTTCAAGCATCAATATAAATAAGCAGGTCAATAAATTAACAATGGCAATAATCAATAAGATTACAATGGTCACATTTTTGTTGACGGTTTGTACGTTGATCCAATCAAATATTTGCGGAAAATAATCCTTGATAGGCGTGGAGACCCATGACTTGGGTATTTTGTTTTGAAACTGATCATTCATTGCGTCAATGGGTACCCCTTTTTTTAAACGAACAGTAAAGGCGTCAAAACCAGGATTGTTTCGATTTATTTTTTGTAATGTATTTAAATCTACCATGATAAATTGACGATCGTATTCCTCAATACCTGAATTGTAAATTCCAACGACTTTCATTTTTCGTTGCTCCACTTTATCCGTATTCAAAAAGTATAAACGAATGCTGCTATCTAAGGGCACTTTTAATTTACCTGCTAATTGTGTTGAAAGGATTACTTCATATTGATTGCTGTCCTTGTTTGCTTGAATGGCACGCCCTTGAATGATGAAAGGAATATTGCTAGAGATGGGAACCCCTTTGACAACGACCCCTTCGATATCCTGTTGATAGGCAATTACACCAGATTGATTTTTGAGTGGGGTGATGCTTTCGATTTGTTGATTTAAATCGCTGTCGAATTGAAGCGTAGTATCTATGGGGCTTCCGTCAACGGTGGCAATACGAATATGTCCCCAAAATTGATATACTTTGTCCGAAATATTTTCTTGAAATCCATTCACTACCGACAAGGTCAAAATAATGGCTGCCACGCTTATGGCTGTGGCGGCAATGGAAAGGTTTACGATAAATCGGGTATAACGCTTTCCTTTTTGGAAACTAATTTTTTTTGCGATGTCAAAAGCGGTAGACAAATGATAAATTTTTCTCAAAACTAGTTTTTTCTCCTTACATATTTAGATTTATCATTTAGTTTCGTTGAGTATAAAATTGGTAAAATGAAGTATAAATGGTGGATGTTGTTTGTTTCCCTTGTTTTTGTTGGACAGTTACCTGCACAGCAAAATCCGGATCGAATTTTTGATTCCGCTATTCATACTGTTCAAATACATCCAATAGGCCAGCCATTGGCGCTGCCCATTATCTCCTTAAATTATGGAAATTCTTTGGAAATTAAATTCGATGACTTCAATGCAAGTTATCAGGATTACTACTACACCGTTGAGTTGGTAGACAGCAATTGGATGCCCATTCAATTGAATGATTTTGATTATGTAAAAGGCTTTAATCAAAATAAAATTGTTAAATATTTTGTCTCCAACATCGCAAGTCAAAAATATTTCCATTATCAATTTACTTTCCCCAATGCAAATGCAAGTCCAAAATTATCAGGGAACTATCTTCTAAAAGTATATAAGGATGGAGACAAATCCAATATCGTATTTTCAAGACGTTTTTTTGTAGTAGATAATTTAGCAAATATAAATGCTGCCGTCATGGAACCCTTTGACGGGGACATTTCAAAAACACACCAGCGCATAAAAGTAAGTGTTGACACCAAGAATATTCCTAATTTTCAAAACGATCAACTCACGGTGAAGGTAGTGCAGAACTACCGATACAATGATGCAAAAACAACGGCTACTCCTAGTTTTATGCGCAATACCACTTTAGAATTCAATAACGAAGGGGAGTTGGTTTTTCCAGCAGGCAAGGAAACAAGGTGGCTGGATATTCAAAACTTACTATTAAGAAGCGACCGAGTGGAGGCCATCAACAATAAAGAACGTATCACCAATATTATAGTAAGGCCCGATGGCACGAGGGCCAATTTGTTGTATTCCATTTTCAAGGATTTAAACGGCGGATTTTTAATTATGAATACGGAATCATTGCAAAGTGAATTTCAGAATGATTATGCGAAAGTGCTGTTTACATATGTTCCTAAAAACAATATTCCCTATTTGGATCAAAAATTATATTTATCAGGGGCACTTACCAACAATGTATTGGATCAAAAGGCGGAAATGCAATTCGATGTAAAAAGAGGCGCCTACCAAAAAACCCTTTTGTTAAAACAAGGCTATTATAGTTATGAATATATTTTAAGGGACAGAAATGCCCCTAATGATATAGATGATTATACCGAAACGGAGGGCAATCACTTTGAAACGGAGAATAATTATACCATTTTGGTGTATTACCATGCACCTGGCACTCGGAATGACCAATTGGTGGGTTTTGTGACCATCAATAGCGTCCAAAACTGGTAATGAGCTTGCTTTTGCGCAGTTTATGCACTACTTATTCCACCTCTTTTTTAATCCCCTCATTTGTCCTACATTTGCACCGGCAGGTCTTACACGACCAGCTCCTGCAGAACCTCCCCAGGACAGGAATGTAGCAAGGATAAGCGGTTGAGCGGTGCGATGTGAGTAGCCTGCCACTTTTTATATTTTAAAGTGGCATTTCTTTTTAAACACAAAACCTAAACATATTAAATTTTTTATTTATACAAG
>CANKWR010000062.1 GCA_947487525.1 Bacteroidota bacterium | reverse complement strand
ATTTAAACCGACTGCTGCCGAAGTAGTTGAATATACGGTACCCCATTTAATGACTGCCCCTTTCCCGATTGTAAGTTTTGGACAGGGTTGTGAAGGTGAACCCTTATTAATGTGGGAGACCATCAAAGAAGCCATTATTGAAATCAGAAAACATACCGATAAAGGAAGTATCAATATTAACTCTAACGGATCTGATCCTATTGCAGTGGCTGAACTCGCATCAGTGGGATTGGATAGCATAAGAGTAAGCATGAATTCGGTGCGAGAAAATATTTACAATGCTTATTACCGTCCCAACAATTATACATTTGCAGATATTAAAGAAACTGTTCGTGTAATGTCGGCTGCTGGAAAATGGACAAGCATTAACTATTTTGTTTTTCCTGGTATGACGGACAGTGTGGAGGAATATGAAGCATTGAGGAAGTTTATTAAAGACACCGGATTAAAAATGATTCAATGGAGAAATTTTAATATTGATCCGGATTGGTATTTAGGAAAAATTGGTTTCACTGAAATGGGTGAAATCATGGGCATCAAACAAATGATGGAATTAATACAAGAAGAATTTCCTGATTTGAAATTCGGCTATTTCAACCCACCTATTGAAAGAATAAAAGGAGACTTTAATCAAAATTTTGCACACCATTGAGAAGAACAAATCAGATAGGTGCATTACTTGCCATAAGCTCTACAATCATTTGGTCAGGCAATTTTATTGTTTCAAGGTATGCCATTCATTTAGCAGGTCCGGTGAGCATTGCATTTTTTAGGTGGCTGACGGCAACCATTTGCATTCTCCCTTTTGCCTATAAAAGTTTAAAGGCAGAATGGCCTATTTTCAAAGAAAATAAATTGTACTTTTTTTTGATGGGACTTATTGGATTTGCTGTTTACAATACCTTAATATATACTGCTGGACATTATGCAACTGCCATTAATATGGCACTATTTGGATCCACGGTAAACCCAATTGTAGCAGCACTCTTAGGCGCTTGGTTAGTCAATGAAAAATTACATTGGAAAAACATTACAGGAATTATTTTATGTATTATAGGCACCCTTTATTTATTGACTAAAGGAGACATTCATAATATACTAAGTTTACAATTTGGCAAAGGCGATTTATGGATGATTGGTGCAGGTATTTGTTTTGGTTCCTATAATGTATTTGTAAAAAAGAAACCTGCAGGCATTTCAAATAAAAGCTTTTTGTTGTGCTTGTTTATCATTGGAGCCATTTTATTATTGCCGGGTGCCTTATATGAAATGAATTACGTACAACCCGTAATTTATAATACGCATTTATTATGGGTAGTTTTGTATATCGGTATTGGCAATTCAACCATATCCTATTTAATTTGGAATAACGCTATTCAAAAAATTGGCGCAGGAAAAGCTTCTCTGTTTTTAACATTGGGTCCTATTTTAAGTTCTATTGAGGCAGTTTTATTTTTAAATGAAAGTTTTAATCAAGCCCAAATAATTAGTGGCATTATTATTATTTCGGGTATCGTTATTAATACTTGGCCAAGTAAAAAAATAAATGGATAGTACAATTATCATTTTATGTATTGTGGCATTTTTTGCAGGATTCGTGGATTCCATTGTGGGTGGGGGCGGATTGATTCAAACCCCAGCAGGGTTAATTTTACTTCCTAACAATCCGGTTGCACAAGTGATTGGCTCTTTAAAAATTCCTTCCTTTTCGGGCACCCTATTTGCTGCTGCAGCATTTTTAAAAAAAGTAAAAATTCCTTTTGCAAGAATTGTATTATTTACCTCCATCGCATTCACCGCTTCCTATACTGGCTCACTATGTTTGACCATGGTCAGCAATGCGTTCATGAAACCTGTTATATTCATTGTTTTAATTGCCATAGCGATGTATACTTTTTCAGAAAAGAAATTTGGTCAGAAAACAAAAAATGAAAATTTAACATTTCCTTGGTACAAAGGAGCACTCATTTGTTTAGTCATTGGATTCTATGATGGATTTATAGGTCCAGGCGCTGGAAGCTTATTAGTAATTGCTTTTATTGCCTTATTAGGTTTTGATTTTTTGCAAGCCAATGCACATGCAAAAGTGGTGAATCTAGCCACCAATATGGGTTCTATCGTTTTATTTATCATGAAGGGCGCTATATTATGGCATATTGCATTGCCCATGGCTATTTGCAATGCAGTAGGTGGTATTATTGGCTCCAGAATGGCATTATCCAAAGGAAATAGGTTTATTAGAACTGTTTTTTTATGGGTGATCATTGCTACCCTATGTCGTTTGGGATATGATGTATTTTTACATTAATTTTATGCAATGCAATTAAACTTCGAACAGCAAAAAAATTTAAAAGCCAGTATATACACAGCATTGATATGTGTAGTATTAAGTTTTGTGTTTGTTGTTTTGCAATGGCAAAAAACACCTCCTACTATTACTCCACCTGAACCCCTATTCATGGAAGTGAATTTAGGGAATAGTGAAACTGGATTAGGAGAAACTCCTCCTTTAAGTAAAGAAGCCCCTGCATTAGACGAAGGAAAAGTTGCCAATAAAGTGGAAACCAGTATCCCAGAAGCAGAAAAAATAAATACAAGTTCGGATGATCCTACGGATGAATTGGTGAAAACAAACAAAGAAAAAGTAGTTTCAAAAAATACCATCGCACCACCCAACCCTGTTAAAGTAGCGAACCCAAAAGCAGTGATGGGGAAATACAAAGGAGGCAATGGTAAAGGAGGCAATACCCAAGACAGTTACAATGGCATCAACAATCAAGGCATTGCTGGCGGTAAAGGGGATCAAGGTGTTGCCAATGGGAAAGTGGACGGCAAAGCCTATACCGGCAAAGGAGGTCCCTTTGTGACCAAGGGCGATCGAAAAATAGTTAAAGTATATTCATTTAATGGGGACGTTGAAGCCGCCACCATTTATGCTGATATTGAAGTAAGTCCATCCGGAGCTGGTAAGTTTATACAAATAGCAAAAGGTTCGTCCTCCAATGATGCAAAATACAAGTCTGCCATTAAAGAATATTTAAATAAAATAAGCTTTAATGTAGCTGACCATAGTTCGGTGGTCACTGTGAAATTTAAATTTGAAGTACAATAATCCTATGTCCTACCAAGACACTATCGAGTATTTGTATAATCGTTTACCCATGTTCAGCCGCATTGGTGCTGCTGCCATCAAAAATAACTTAGACAATACCATCGCGATTTGTACCCATTTGGGAAATCCACAAAACAAATTTAAAACCATTCATATTGCGGGAACAAATGGCAAGGGTTCCACCAGCCATATGTTGGCTTCCATTTTTCAAGAAGCGGGTTATACTACCGGGTTATATACTTCCCCTCATTTATATGATTTTAGAGAACGTATAAAAGTGAATGGTGAAATGTGTTCTAAAGAATTTGTTACCGAATTCACCAATAAAATAAAAGGATTGATTGAAGAAATTGAGCCCTCCTTTTTTGAGATAACCGTGGGAATGGCATTTGACTATTTTGCACAAAAAAAATGTGATATTGCCATTATTGAAACCGGATTAGGTGGCCGTTTTGATAGTACCAATGTAATTGAACCCGTATTAAGTATCATCACCAATATTGGCTGGGATCATATGGCATTATTGGGTGATACCCTACCTGCCATTGCCACTGAAAAAGCGGGCATCATTAAAAAAGAAACCCCCGTTATCATCAGCGAACTTCTACCTGAAACAAAAATGGTATTTGAACAAAAAGCGCATACATTAAATGCCCCTATCTATTTTGCAGAAAACTTTTTAGCACTTCAATCCTTTCAAAATAATTGGCATTCGGCTTTATTTGAATTTAATCAACCCCTAATTCATTTATTAGACGCACCGCTGTTTACCAAAAACTTTACAGTGGAATGTGATTTGCCAGGCAAATACCAATACAAGAATTTAAAAGGGGTTTTGGTTGCGGTTCAATTGCTTTCACAAATGGGATGGAATTTTAAAGCACCCAAAGTTATTGCTGCTTTAAACAAAGTCAAAAAAAATACAGGCTTAATGGGCCGTTGGGAATGTATACAGGAAAATCCAAGGGTCATATTAGATGTTGCCCATAACGAACACGGAATTCAAGCATTGCTTGAACAATTAGCGACATTACATTACCAACAATTGCATATCGTAACTGGAATGGTGAAGGACAAAGATGTTTCAGCAGTGCTCAACTTACTTCCCAAAAATGCAAAGTATTATTTTACCCAATCCCATATTCCTAGAGCACTTTCAGCCATTGAATTATCCGAATTAGCCAATAAGGTTGGATTAGTGGGAACTACTTTTGATCATGTGAACACGGCCATTAAGGAAGCCACAAAAAATGCCAATCAAAACGATTTAATCATTGTGATTGGCAGTATATTTTTAGTCGCAGAAGTGGATCGAAACTTATTAACTTAATACAATGCACATTGCAAGCATCTTCGTTGAGGGATTACCATCCTTTTTGTGCTCTTAAGGCTTTAATATGCGCTATATGATGTTTGCCATGCCATGCATAAATGGTGAACAAATCCCAAACACTTACTTCGGCATTACGCACAGGATGATATAATTTTCTTTGCCATTGCTCCTCGGTTAAACTTGACAATAAATTACCCCATCTTTCATGCAATGCATGTAATAAGGTAACCGAAACATTTAAAGGGGTGTCTAACACATCGGCCGACAGAGACCAAGCATTTTCATCGTATGTTTTAATGGTAGGCAATTCCTCCGTTAAGGCTAATTTAAACCTGGTAAATGCATTCATATGACTGTCTGCTAAATGGTGTACCAATTGTACCACATTCCAGCCACCTTCCCGATAGGGCGTATCTAATTGTGCTTTGTCCAAATTTAACAGCACATGCTCTAAATCGGAAGGAACAATTCTTAGATCCTGAATCCATTTGTTTTTGATTTCCTCACTAAATGGAGTGACTTGGTATTTCCCAATCGGGTAACGTGGATCGTTGGTCATAGAATTAAATAGTTGATGATTTGAATAAATTTAAATATTCGTGTACGTTTCTTATTCTTCCCTCCACTCCTTACCAGTTAATTGAATAAATACGTCTTCTAAATTTGCGTTTTTGACTACTTTTTCTTTTTCAAACCCTGTGGCCACCAATTCATCAATCAATGAACTAGGGGTATTAATCGCAATTATTTTACCACTGTCCACAATGGCTACTCGATCGCACAATATTTCGGCTTCATCCATATAGTGGGTGGTAATAATAACCGTCGTCGCATTGTTTCTTATCTCTTTTATCAAGTCCCAAAGATTTCTTCTGGCTTGAGGATCCAAACCCGTAGTGGGTTCGTCTAAAAAAATTATTTTGGGCTTGTTAATTAAAGTCGTGGCAATGGAGAATCTTTGTTTTTGGCCGCCACTCAATTCTTTGTATTTGGCTTTTGCCTTGTCCTCTAAATTTACTTTTTTAAGCAATTCCAACGGATCCACCTCACTTTGATACAATCCCACAAACAAATGAATCAATTCGGTCAAATTTAAATTGGGATAAAAGCCCGAAGTCTGCAATTGTACGCCAATCATTTTTTTTATTTCTTCAGGGGCCTCTTCTAAATTCACCCCATCCACGATGACTGTTCCGCTGGTTTTATTACGAAGGGTTTCAATAATTTCTAAAGTAGTGGATTTGCCGGCTCCATTCGGACCTAATAAGCCAAATATTTCTCCCTCATACACTTCAAAACTAATCCCCTTTACTGCTTCAAAATCTCCGTAGGATTTAACAAGGTCCTTTACCGTAATAATGGCTTTGGATGGCATATTCTTTAAATTGATCAGCACAAATTTAGTTCCTTTTAGCCTTATCTTTGACAAAATAAAAAGGAAGCTATGAAAGTGGGTATTTTAGGCGGCGGGCAATTAGGTAGAATGCTTTTACAAGCAGCTGCCAATTATGATGTTACTACCTATGTCTTAGAGAACGATCCCCATTGTCCTGCAGCACATTTATGTCATTCCTTTACTTTGGGAGACATCACCAACTATGATGCAGTCTATAATTTTGGTAAGACCTTAGATGCTTTAACCATTGAAATAGAATCCGTAAACGTGGAAGCGCTAGAAAAATTAGAAAAGGAAGGTGTAAAGGTTTACCCCACTCCATCAGCCATTCGAATCATTAAAAACAAAATTTTACAAAAGCAGTTTTATACACAAAACGAAATTCCCACGGCTCAATATGTGATTACACAAAACAAGTCCGATTTATTGAATCAAATTTCATTTTTACCTGCAGTCCACAAAATGGGTGAAGGTGGATATGATGGAAAAGGAGTTCAGGTATTGAATGTCGAAGCCGATTTGGAAAAAGGATTTAATGGTCCCTCCGTTTTAGAAAAGAAAATAAATATTCAAAAAGAAATTGCATTGATTGTGGGTATGAATGCAAAAGGCCAAACCATTATTTATCCTCCTGCTGAAATGATTTTTGATCCTGTATACAACTTACTTGACTATCAATTGAGTCCGGCAAAAATGGAAGAAAAACAACTATGGAAAGCGGAAGCCATCGCCCGTAAAATTGTGCATGGCTTAAATAGTCCTGGCTTATTTGCCATTGAATTATTTATTGACAAACAAGGAGATGTTTGGGTAAATGAAGCCGCCCCTCGCGTGCACAATAGTGGCCACCATACCATTGAAGCCAATTACAGCAGTCAATACGATATGCTTTGGAGAATATTACTGGATTATCCACTCGGCAATCCAAATGCAATTTTGCCTTCCGCTATTGTAAACATCATTGGCGCAGATGGACAAAGTGGTGAAGTGCATTATGAAGGGCTGGAGGAGGTTTTGAAAATGGAAAATGTATTTGTTCATTTATATGGCAAAAAACAAACAAAACCCGGAAGGAAAATGGGACATGTTACTATTATCAGTAGCGACTATCAGGACCTCACCCATAAAGCCCATAAAATTAAGCATACGCTTAAAGCAAACAGCAAGTAAGTAAATTGTAAGTATAGTTAGTAGTAAGTAGTTAGCGGAGTGCTGTTGGGGACTAAGCCACCACTTTAGGCTTGTTGATAATTTTCTTCACCGGTATTGGCTTGGTAAATCCTACCCCAATAATGCTTTTCACCTGTAATCCTGGGGCATTTTTGTTGGGTCCGAAAATTCTGATCTTATCATCATACATTAAGTCCAAACTATAGGTAGCGGAAAAGTTTTTATGAATCTTAAATGTAAATAAATTGGTCATGTATAAATTTATATTTTCTGGTTTTTCATAATAGTTGGAGAAAAAATCGGCCCTGCCTCTGTAAGCAATGGTGGGTGTGAAATTATTATTGTAATTGACTGTTACAAATAAACCGGTTTCTCTTTTAAAATTTTTCCCAGTGTCCACACCATACTTGCCCTGTTCTGATAAAATTTTATTTAAAACCAAAGTGCTCCTGGAAGTAAGCGGTGAAAAGAAAATAGAAAGTTGATTATTGGGTTTATAATCTACCCCTGCAGATAAAATAATGTATGCAGGAGACAAAAAACTAGATATAAAAGTAGCATTGTTACCACTAAAGGCATATCCGTCAAATACCTGAGAACGCATGTTAAATAATCCGGAAATATACAATTTACCCACGGTGTCAATTTTGTAACCATATTTACTTAAAAGATCAAAACGATCGGCGTTTTTGCGTCCCC
>CANKWR010000061.1 GCA_947487525.1 Bacteroidota bacterium | reverse complement strand
GGAAGATGCTATTTAGGGGTGACGATGTAATGAAAAAGACCAACGTATTGAGTGGAGGAGAAAAAGTGCGTTGTATGGTAAGTAAAATGATGTTGCAAAACCCGAATGTGGTGGTATTGGATCAACCTACCAACCACTTGGATTTGGAAAGTATCCAAAGTTTTAACGAAGGATGTCAAAACTATCCAGGGATCGTATTAATGACCTCTCATGACCATACTTTCATGCAAACGGTGGCCAATAGGGTAATTGAATTGACACCTAAAGGCATCATTGACCGCTTGATGACCTTTGATGAATATATGGAGGACAAAAGGGTGCAAGAACTAAGGGCAGAAATGTATGCTTAGGGA
Organism: Bacteroidota bacterium; assembly: GCA_947487525.1. Classification (GTDB taxonomy): domain Bacteria; phylum Bacteroidota; class Bacteroidia; order Chitinophagales; family Chitinophagaceae; genus Sediminibacterium. Next base: position 7,406 of record CANKWR010000061.1, on the reverse strand, counting down.
TGTTTTGGTTAATTATAAGGCTTAGATTTTCAATGTTTTAGCAATATTTTGACCAAATTGAGCGTTTAGAATAAAAAAACTTTAAAAAAATGGGATAGTAAGGGTTATTTACTTACCTTTGCCGTCCGTAAAAAATTATTTCTCATGGCTAGAGTATGTCAGATAACAGGAAAGAAACCGATGACTGGAAACAGTGTATCGCATTCTAATATTAAAACGAAACGTCGTTTTCTTCCAAATTTGCAAAAGAAACGTTTCTTCTTTATAGAAGAAGATCGTTGGATCACACTTAAAGTATCTACTGATGCTTTAAGAACCATTGATAAAAATGGTTTAGCAGCAGTAGTGAAAGATTTAAGAGCTGCTGGAGAAAAAATCTAACTAAGAAACTAAGTAATTAAGTATAATAATATACCATCATGGCACGTAAAGGAAACAGAGTTCAAGTAATATTAGAATGCACAGAGCATAAGACTTCTGGCATGGCAGGAACTAGCCGCTATATTACGACTAAGAACAAAAAGAACACCCCAGATCGTTTGGAGTTCAAAAAGTATAACCCAATTTTGAAAAAAGTAACTGTTCACAAAGAAATTAAATAATCATGGCAAAAGCAGCATCTAAAAACGCGAAAGTAAAGGATCTTAAGGCTTCTGCTGAAGCTAAAAACTGGACAAAAGTAATTAAAGCGGTACGTAGCCCTAAAACAGGCGCGTATACATTTAAAGAGAATATTGTTCATAAAGATAAAGTAACTGAATTCTTAGCCGCTAAGTAATTCAAGTCCTTACTTTTCATAACAGAAATTATTGAAAGCTTTCCAACATGGAAGGCTTTTTTTATTTTTTATCATCGCTTTATTAAAATTTAAAGCTCAATAAAAAATCTCTAATGACTTTAAAGTCCCGCTGGGACTTTTTTTATTTTTACGCTACTTTTAAAAGCTTTGTATCATAAGCGTATATAATTCCTTAAATTTGTTAAATGAGTTTTTTAGGAAAATTATTTGGAAAACAAGAGAAAGAGACCTTAGATCAGGGTTTGGAAAAAACCAAGCAAGGATTTTTTGAGCGTATCTCTAAAGTCATTATTGGAAAAACTTCGGTGGACGATGAGGTGTTGGATCAATTAGAAGAAGCTTTGATAGGCGCCGATGTAGGAGTGGATACCACCCTTGCCATTATTGAACAAATACAAGCACGTGTTAAGAAAGAGAAATATGTTTCAACCACTGAATTAAATACCCTTCTTCAAAAAGAGATTGCTAATTTATTAGTGGATGCGCCAGAGGATCAAGTGGGATTCCTCCCTCCAGCAACTAAAAAACCGTATGTAATATTAGTGGTGGGTGTCAACGGTGTAGGCAAAACAACTACCATTGGGAAGTTAGCGCATCATTATAAAGCAGCTGGCAATGAAGTGATACTAGGAGCAGCGGATACATTTAGGGCCGCAGCGGTAGATCAATTAACCATTTGGAGTGAAAGAGTAGGTGTGCAAATAGTAAAACAAAATATGGGATCGGATCCGAGTGCAGTAGCTTTTGATACGATTCAGTCGGCCATCGCTAAAAAAGCAGATGTGGTTTTAATTGATACCGCAGGTCGTTTGCATAATAAAGCACATTTAATGGACGAGTTGAACAAAATTAAACGCGTTATTCAAAAACAATTGCCGGACGCACCACATGAAGTATTGTTGGTATTAGATGGTTCAACTGGGCAAAATGCATTAGAACAGGCTAAACAATTTATGGCGGTAACCAATGTAAATGCATTGGCAGTCACTAAATTAGATGGGACGGCAAAAGGTGGAGTGGTGCTAGCTATTGCGCACCAATGTAAAATTCCAGTGAAATATATTGGCATGGGAGAACAAATCAATGACTTATTATTGTTCAATAAAACAGCGTTCGTTGACTCCTTATTTAGTTTGGCTAAATAGTTGCTCGCAATGTCAATTGCTAAAATATATATCTAACGCCAATACCTCCCCAACCAGTTTCAAAATAACTTGGACCTACAAAATTAAAGGCAGGTTGCCAGTCTACACTTATATTTAAGGGTGCATTTTTGATTTTATAATCCAGGCCCAATATACCATCAACGCCTAAAGCAATTCCTGCTATTTTATTGGCATTGCCCTTTTCTCCCCATATTCCTAAATGCGCTCCGTAACCCACATACCAGGACAGGTCTTCTGTGCCATCAATGGCCATGTATTTTTCATTAAGTGCGGTAACTCTAAATCCATCCAGTGAAAAATAGCCCAATCCTTCAAAAGCCATATTGCTTTTATGAAATTTCTTATAGCTGATTGCACTAGGGTACAATTTCACGCCAATTGCTCTCGAATAACTACTTTTGAAACTTTGTCCAAATGCGGCATTGGTAATTGTTAAGCAAGCTATTATTAATAAAATCTGATACTTTTTCATTTTAGGTAATTGTGGGACTACAAAAATACGTTAATTAGTAAAATTGACTCTTTTATAAATGCTAAAATTTGGTTAGGTTTGTAATATGTTAAGTTTCCAAGAATTATCTACCGAATTCAACAAACAATTTGATACGCAGCATTTCCCTGCGACGCCAAATACATTGTATGCGCCAGGTGAATATTTTTTGACCATTGGAGGTAAGCGTATAAGGCCAGTGATGTGTTTATTAGGCAATGAATTGTTTGCCAACATTCATCCTGACGCTTATGTTGTCGCAAGGGCCATTGAGCTTTTTCATAATTTCACCTTGGTACATGACGACATGATGGATGAAGCTAGCTTAAGAAGAGGGATGCCAACAGTACACACAAAATATGATGCCAATACGGCTTTGTTGGTGGGGGATGTCATGTTAATTAGGGCTTATGAGTTTTTGCAAAATATACAACCCTCGTATTTGCCTAAAATTTTAAAAATATTTAATCGAACAGCAAGAGAGGTTTGCGAAGGGCAACAATTGGATATGGATTATGCAAAAATGAAATCAGTTTCATTAGAACAATACATTCATATGATCACCTTAAAAACTTCGGTTTTATTAGCCGCAAGTTTAGAGATAGGTTCCATCATTGGAGGTGCAAGCGAAAACAACTGTAACCTTTTATATGAGTTCGGTAAAAAAATTGGTATTGCATTTCAAATCCAAGACGACTATTTAGACGCCTATGGAGACGCTGCTTCATTCGGGAAAGAAGTAGGGGGCGATATCAAACAAAATAAAAAAACCTTTTTACTATTGCATGTAATGGCGGTGGCCGATGAATCGCAATTGAAAGCATTGGATGTTTTATTGGAAAATAATGATGCAGATAAAGTTGAAAAAGTATTGGCTATATATAATGAATGCGGTGTGCCTGCATGGGCAAACAATTTAAAAGCAAAATACATGGAGGAGGCTTTTGCGCATTTAGAGGAAATTGCGGTCGTGTCAAATCGTAAAAAACCACTTATTGATTTAGCGAACTATTTAATGAATCGAAATAAATAAACCCAAATTAGTATGAATCTTTTCAGAAAAAAATCAATTGAAAAAATTGTACAAGATGCTGCATTGGGGATGACGGATGGGCACAGTGCTAGTGGGCTAAAAAAAGAATTAGGGGTGAAGGATTTAACTTTTATGGGCATTGCAGCGGTAGTGGGAGCTGGTATTTTTTCAACTATTGGAACTGCTGCTTTTCATGGAGGACCGGGCATTTCATTATTATTTGTAATCACTGCCATAACCTGTGGTTTTAGTGCATTGTGTTATGCCGAATTTGCAAGTAGGGTGCCTATTGCAGGTAGTGCCTATACGTATGCCTATGTCACTTTTGGAGAACTCATTGCCTGGATTATTGGCTGGGCATTAATTTTAGAATACGCCATTGGCAATATTGTGGTTGCGATAAGTTGGAGTGGCTATTTTGTAAATTTATTGGAAGGATTTCATATTCATTTGCCAGGCTGGTTAACTACTAACCATGAGCAGGCGCTTCAGGGATATAATGAAGCGATGAATCATTTGAAAGTGGGCGGTACCAAGGAAACCTTTAGCAAGTTGGCAAGGGTAGGATATGATGCCATCACCAATGCGCCAGTTATTGGAAGCTGGAAAGTAATTTTAAATATTCCTGCAGCCATTATTGTATTCTTAATTACGGCTTTGGTGTATAAAGGAATTAAAGAAAGTAAAAAAAGTACCAATGCGATGGTTATTTTTAAGGTTGTGATTATAGTTGGCGTCATTATTTTAGGATTCTTTTATGTAGACACTGCGAACTGGACTCCATTTATGCCTAATGGATTTAAAGGGGTATTGGCAGGCGTATCTGCCGTATTTTTTGCATTTATTGGTTTTGATGCCATTTCAACCACTGCCGAGGAGTGCAAGAATCCACAACGTGATTTACCAAGAGGTATGATTTACTCATTGGTTATTTGTACTGTTTTATATATTTTAATTTCCTTGGTCTTAACGGGTATGGTAAACTATTCACTTTTGAAAGTGGATGATCCATTGGCTTTTGTGTTTGAAAGAATTGGGATGCACAAAATTGGATATCTCATTTCGATTAGTGCAGTGGTTGCAACCACAAGTGTATTGTTGGTTTTTCAAATGGGTCAACCCAGAATTTGGATGAGTATGAGCCGAGATGGTTTACTGCCAAAGAAATTTTCTAAAATACATCCTAAATATGGCACCCCGACCTTTGCAACTATTATTACCGGAATATTTGTAGGGATACCCTCCTTATTTATGTCTATTAGCACGGTAACCGACCTCACGAGCATTGGAACTTTATTCGCCTTTGTTTTGGTTTGTTTTGGTGTATTGATATTGCCAAGATTGTCGGTAGGTACCCAACGTCAATCATTTAGGTTGCCTTATATTAATGGCCAATTTATCATTCCAATATTAGCCCTAATATTCGTTTATTTTGGACAAGATAGAGTCAAAATTGCTTTTACAACATTAGGTAAAGAAAATTATCAAGAAATCCTATATTTGGTTTTTGTATTCATCTTACTCATTGTTGCTTTATTTAGTTTCCTACGCAAATATTCTGTGATACCCGTTGTAGGGGCTTTGTGTTGTTTATACTTGATGATAGAAATTCCAGCTGTTAGTTGGTTATGGTTTTTTGTCTGGATGGGCATAGGCTTGATATTTTATGCATTATATGGTAGCAGGAAATCCAAGTTAAATGAAAGTAGTCCACTTAGATAATTTTATATGAAGTATCAAGTAGGGGATGAGATTTTAGTTTTATTGAGTAACGAGGAAGGCCGCATTATTGAAATCATGGATGATAAAATGGTGATGATTGAAGTACGCGGTGTAAAGTTTCCAGCCTACATGGATCAAATTGATTTTCCTTATTTTAAAAGGTTTACAGAGAAAAAGTTGTTTCCTCAAAAAGCAGCGCCACAAAAAATTTATGTGGATCAAATTCCCAAGGAGAAGGTACAGAAAAATGACAGTAAGGAAGAGGAGGGTGTTTGGTTAAATATTATTCCAAAATTCAGTTTGGATGATTTTAATGATGAAATTGTAGACAATTTAAAAATATTTTTGTCCAATAGAAATAGGGTCAGTTATAATTTTATTTACGATCAAGCTTTTGGCGGGGAAAGTAATTTTTCTATTGAATCTACGATTGCACCCTTCACTGATTTTTATATACATGATATCGCATTTGAACAAGTGAATGACAGTCCTGTTTTTTCTTTAGATTTTTCTTTAACTGAGCCACATAAAAAGAAGGCCGATCATTTTGAAGCCATCGTAAAAATCAAGCCAAAACCCTTTTTTCAAAAAATTGAAATTTTAAAAGAAGACGAAAAAGCGCATATTCGTTATTCATTATTTGAAACCTATCCCGATAAAGTAGAGGATAATCATATCGCCATTGATATTTTAAGAAATGCGGGTTACAAAGTCTATGATGCTTCTAAGATCAAACAAAATATACAACAGGCTCGTTCGGTAATTGATTTGCACATTGAAAAAATCATGGACAGGCATAGCCATTTAAGCAATGCCGAAATATTGCATTTTCAATTGGAAGAATTTGAAAAATGGTTTGAGTTAGCACGTTTAAATAATTTGCCCTCTATGATCATTATACATGGTGTAGGGAAAGGAAAGTTAAAAGCGGAAATTCATGATTTACTAAAAGTAAAATCCGGCGTAAAAAGCTTTGTGAATCAATATTCTGATTTCTATGGCTATGGTGCCACAGAAGTATTTTTTGAGTATTAAGATTGCCCCTATTATCATATAAGATGATATCCTTAATCATAATTTATTATTTACTACCTTTGCATTACTACAAACCCGAGCTATCGTGGTAAGCAATTACCAAGGAAAGTCCGGACAGCATAGGGTAACCCACCGGTGAATAGCCGGCGTTCTCGCAAGAGGGCAGAGAAAGTGCCACAGAAAATAACTACCTCGCAAGGGGAAAAGGTGAAAACGTGAGGTAAGAGCTCACGAACAGGACAAGTAATTGTTTTGTAGGGTAAACCTTGGGTGCTGTAATGCCACGTAAAGGAACGTTTGAGAGCGACTCGTTCGAGTTCCAGGGTAGGCAGCAAGACTTCATCAGCAATGATGAGGCTAGATAAATGATAGTTTAGAAACAGAATCCGGCTTATGAGGCTTGTAGTACTTTTAATAATTTGTCTTTTTAAGATAGACTGATTTAATATTTTTAATCATCGAGTCACCCTTATGTGACTTAAACAAACTGATCATGACGATAGAACAAATTAAGCGCATGAAGGACCAGGTAACTGTCCTGAGGAGGTTTCTTTGACGTTGATAATCGACTCCAAAAAGTAGATCAGGATAAACAAATGTCGCTGTCCCCCGGTTTTTGGGATGACAATACCCGTGCTACTGGCATTATGAAGGAAATTAAGATGAATGAATATTGGATTCATCTTTTCCAAGCCGTGGAATCCAGTGTGGAAGATTTTACCGTATTATTTGAGTTTTGGAAAGCAGGAGATGCAACTGAACAGGAAACAAAAGAAGCTTTTGACAAAGCAATATTGTTGATTGAAGATGCTGAATTTAAAAGCACTTTAAATAAGCCCGAAGATGAGCTCCCGGCCATCATGCAAATCAATCCAGGGGCAGGCGGAACCGAAAGTCAGGATTGGGCTGAAATACTGCTTAGAATGTACAATATGTATGGAGATAAGCAAGGTTGGACGGTAACCTCCTTGGATTTTCAAGAAGGGGACGGAGCAGGAATTAAATCCGCCACCATTCAATTTGACGGCCCCTTTGCTTACGGATTTTTAAAAGCAGAATCTGGTGTTCATCGTTTAGTTAGAATTTCACCATTTGATAGCAATGCAAGAAGACATACTTCTTTTGCATCGGTGTATGTATAACCAATGATTGATGATAGTA
>CANKWR010000060.1 GCA_947487525.1 Bacteroidota bacterium | reverse complement strand
TAACTACTGTCTTATCTAAGAAAGTAACTGCCGAGGAAGTGAACGCAGCTATGAAAGCAGCAGCGAACGAATCATTTGGTTACACGGAGGATGAAATAGTAAGTTCTGATGTGATTGGTATCCATTACGGTTCTTTGTTTGATGCAACGCAAACAAAAGTAATGACACAGGGCGACGTTCAATTGGTGAAAACAGTTAGCTGGTATGATAATGAAATGAGCTATGTTTCTCAATTGGTGCGTACAGTGAAATACTTTGCAAGTAAAATTAAATAAGCCATAACTTATAGCAAATGCCCTCGATCACTCGGGGGCATTTTTATTCAGTCTTTTTCGCATTCAATTCAAAATAATTATAAACGATTTCAACATTTTAACATGAGTACTTTTAATGATTTTTCTTTCGCAGGTAAAAAGGCTTTGATCCGTGTCGATTTTAACGTGCCTTTAAATGACGCTTTTGAAATTACCGACGACAACCGTATGCGTGCTACAGTGCCCACTATTTCAAAAATTTTGAAAGACGGAGGGAGTGTGATTTTGATGAGCCATTTAGGTCGTCCAAAGGAGGGCCCTACCGAAAAGTATTCTTTAAAACATATTGTTGCACACTTGTCTAAATTATTAGGCGTAGATGTACAATTTGCAAATGATTGTATTGCTGCTGAGGCCGTGGATAAGGCTGCTGCTTTACAAGCTGGTCAGGTATTGTTATTAGAGAACTTACGTTTTTATAAAGAGGAAGAAAAAGGAGATGTGGCTTTTGCAGAAAAATTAGCAAAGCTTGGAGACGTTTATGTGAATGATGCTTTTGGTACAGCGCATAGAGCACACGCATCTACAGCAATCATTGCACAATTCTTTGCTAAAGAAAACCGAACTTTTGGTTTGGTCATGGAAGGCGAAGTAGTGAGTGCGGAAAAAGTATTACACGATGCACAAAAACCGTTCACTGCCATTATTGGTGGTGCAAAGGTTTCAGATAAAATTTTAATTATTGAAAATTTATTAGATCGTGCTACTGATATTATTATTGGGGGCGGAATGGCCTATACTTTCTTTAAAGCACAGGGCGGAAAAATTGGTAACTCTATTCATGAGGACGATCGCATGCCATTGGCACTTGAAATTTTAGCCAAAGCCAAAGCAAAAGGGGTGCATATTCATTTACCCATTGATAATATTATTGCCGATGATTTTAGCAATGATGCAAAAACACAAAACTGTGCAAGTGGAGAAATACCGGACGGTTGGGAAGGATTGGATGCAGGGGTTGAATCCAGAAAGCAATTTGCAGCAGTCATTTTAGCAAGTAAAACAATTTTATGGAATGGCCCCATGGGGGTTTTTGAAATGCCTAATTTCCAGGCGGGTACCAAGGCCATTGCGGACGCAGTGGCAGAGGCGACTCAAAACGGTGCCTTTAGTTTAGTAGGTGGAGGTGACAGTGTTGCCGCGGTAAACCAGTTTGGCTACCATGACAAAGTAAGTTATGTTAGTACCGGCGGTGGGGCAATGTTGGAATATTTTGAAGGTAAAACCCTTCCAGGTATTGCAGCTATCAAAGACTAGTTGACCATTTAAATGGATGATTTGTCAGTAAAAAGCAACGTATTTAGTTAGATAGATCCCTTAACCTAGGTTAGGGGATTTTTTTTGGCAGTCAGGGCTCCAAAATTTAAGACGAAAAGGCAGAAATTGAATTTGGTCCCTGCTTTGCTTTATCTTTATAAACAAATACAAAAACTATGTTACGTAAAAATTTAGGTTTATTCATTTTTTTAGGAGTAATCGTAATCTTATTTGGAATGGGATGTAACGGTTACAACGGTCTAGTAGGTCAAGATGAAACAGTAAATGAGAAGTGGAATAATGTTCAAAGTGACTATCAACGTCGTGCCGATTTAATTCCAAATTTAGTGGCCTCTGTTAAAGGAGAAGCGAATTTCGAAAAATCAACTTTGGAAAGTGTAATCAATGCGCGTGCAAGTGCAACACAAATGAAAGTGGATGCAAAAGATTTAACTCCTGAAAAATTACAACAATTTCAAGCGAATCAAGGACAGTTGTCTCAAGCCTTAGGACGTTTAATGGTGGTTTCAGAAAACTACCCGAACCTTAGAGCAAATGAAGCTTTCCGCGGATTGCAAGCACAATTAGAGGGTACTGAAAATAGAATTAAGGTTTCAAGAAATGACTTTAATGCTGCAGTAGCTGATTACAACAAGCGTGCAAGGTCTTTCCCTTTAAATTTAGTAGCTAACATCTTTGGCTTTAAAACAAAAGAAGGATTTAAGGCGGAAGCAAGTGCGAGCAAAGCACCAGAAGTGAAATTTTAATTAAGTCGATTTTAACTCATTCTATTATGTGGAATCCCTTCAAACGAAGTGCTGATACCTTATTGACTGCCTCTGACAAGCAACTGCTTGTCGAGGCTATTCAATTAGCGGAAAAAAATACCAGTGGTGAAATACGGGTGTATGTGGAAGCGAAAATGGGTAAAGGCGATGCTTTGTCAAGGGCAACAACGCTTTTTTTTAAGCACAAAATGAATGAAACCAAGGATCGCAATGCAGTATTAGTTTATGTTGCTGTCAACGATAAGAAACTAGCCATTTATGCCGACCAAGCTATTTATGAAAAAATGGGGGTTGAGTTTTGGTATAGTCAGGTTCAAGAAATGACCAATCATTTTAAAAGTATGAATTACGTTCAAGGTATTTCAGCAGTGGTAACTAAAATTGGTCAAGCCTTATGCCATCATTTTCCTTATGATAAAATAGCTGACACAAATGAATTGTCTGATGAAATCATGATCGGTAAATAAAAATGTCAATGAAAGCAATCCATTTTTTACTCCTATTATTCTTCAGCACTTTTGTTGGATTAAATATTGCGCAAGCCCAAAATATAATTGCAAAAGGCAATCCTCCTAAATTGGTTACGGATATGGCTGGCGTATTGAGCCCAGCACAGGTGGCTAGTCTAGAAAAAAAATTAGTCGCCATTGATGACAGTAGTTCCAACCAAATTGCCGTGGTGATTATTCCTACCCTGGACGGCTATCCGATTGAGGAGTATGCAATTAAATTATTTAGAGAATGGGGAATAGGAAGTAAAAAAAGCAGAAACGGGGTTTTGTTGTTGGTGGCAGTGAATGATAAAAAAGTCCGCATTGAAGTAGGGTATGGTTTAGAAGGGGCAATACCAGATATCACCGCCAATAATATTATTACCAATGATATCAAGCCTGCATTTAAAGTCCGCGACTATTACCAAGGGATAGATAAAGCCACAGATGATATTGCTAAAGCTGCGGTGGGTGAATATAAAATGGCTAGGGTAAAAAAATCAAAGGATAAAGGAGGCAATTTATTATTACTCATAATCATTGTGTTTGTGATTATTGCCATGGTCGGTGGAAAAGGGGGTTCTGGAGGGTCAAGTATCAGAGGGGGTGGTTTTAGTGATATTGCAACAGGAATGTTACTGGGGTCTCTGCTAGGCGGGGGAAGAGGAAACGGTGGAAGTGATTGGGGAGGCGGTGATAGTGGTTTTGGTGGTTTTGGTGGGGGTGACTCTGGTGGGGGTGGTGCAAGTGGTGATTGGTAGTTTTTTTGATAGTATATAATTTAAAATGGGAGCCCCTCGAAAGAAGGGCTCCCATTTTATGTTGGCGAATGCATGTTAATTTTCAACGAACTTCAGTGCTTAGATAATTAATTGGCTTTTTTAATTACAACTATATGCACTGCGAGAGATGAAAATTAGTATGCATTCACCACTCAATAAAAATTACATCTTCGGCAATACCTCGCTCACAATTTTCACTAAATTATCCTCGCCTTTTTGTTTTTTTGCTTTAAGAATCTCGCCCAATATTCTCATATTGAAATAAGGGTTGGTTTGTGTTCTGTATCCTTCCGGGATGGCGTCTCTGAAACCCACAATTAAATCAATGCCTTTTTTGAATTTTGCAGCATCCGTTGTTTTAATTAATAAATCTGCAAAAGGCTGCGTCATATAAAATTTTTCTTCTGATTGAATATTTAAACTTTCATATTTTTTCGCGACAAATTCAAAAACACTTTCATCGCCGTACTTTGATAAAATGGAAGTCACTGCACTATTCAATCTTTTCTTAATTACTTTCTTAGACTCTTTAGTAGCAATATCAATCGCTGCAGCGGAATCTACTTTTTCTAATGCTTCTAAAGCGGCGCCCGCTACTGAATAGGAGGAATCATTGCACCATTCTATAAATTGATTCTTGTAAATTGGCTTACTTAAAGCGCCTATCGCGTCAATTGCTTCCTGTCTCACTGCGTTGCTTGGATCCTGCTTTGCAAGGGATGCAATTATGCTTTCAGTTTCGGCATTCATTGCCGCTGGATTGTAGGCGCGAATGGCATTTTGTCTAATAAAATAAAAAGTATCTTGTAAGGCAGCCTTAACTATTTTTTGAGCCTCAGGCTTTGACATACTTTGAGTTGCTTCACCTAATGCTTCGTAACGATCTAGGAAATTGGTTGCATGTGTATACTGATATGCATATTGAGACAATGGTTTTACATCTTCTTTAGACCATAGCAACACTTTGTCATTGTCCACATTTACATTGTCAGGTGCGCTCGCTGCTGGAAAGTAAAAACTGTCTATTCTATTTTTACTCCATACATTATAATGCGCTTTTTTACCTTCACTATATACGTCGATACCAACAGGTAATTCAAAAACTTTATCCTGTGTTTGTGTTTGTTTAATTACCACAAGTACTTGCTTCTTTTCAGGCATATACTGCTGCGTAATGCGCACATAAGGGTGTCCATTGCTAAAGTACCATTGATTAAAAAACCAGTTTAAATCTTTTCCTGTGGTAGCTTCAAAAGCCAATTTTAATTTAATAGCCGAGCCATTGCTAAACTTATTATCAGTCAAGTATTTATTTAAGGATGCGAAAAAGGCCTCATCTCCTACATAATGACGCAGCATATTTAAAATTCTGCCCCCTTTTTGATAGCTCACTAAGTCAAACATATCCTCACGATCCTTGTAAAAGAAACGAACAAGATTTTTTTCCGCTTCACTTGGGCTAGACAAGTAGGATCTCATGCCTGTAAAGTTTTCAAATTGTCCAGCATCTTTTCCCTTACTATGCTCAAGCCATAATGTTTGACTATAATCCGCAAAGCTTTCATTGACAGTTAAGTTACTCCAGCTTTCAGCAGTCACTAAATCACCAAACCATTGATGAAATAGTTCATGGGCAATAGTGCTTTCCCAATTATTGCCATCTACTAATTCTCTTGCATTTTGTTGCACTGCATCGCTATGTATAGTAGCGGTGGTGTTTTCCATCGCTCCTGACACATAATCACGTCCGCTAATTTGTGCATATTTTACCCAAGGGAAAGGAGTGCCCAATATTTTTTCAAAAAAAGCAATCATGGCTGGGGTATTGCCATAAATTTTTCTGGCTTCCTTTTCGTATTCCTTTTCAATATAATAGCTGATTTCTTTTCCTTTATATTGGTCTTTGACAACCGCAAAATCTCCTATGCCAATAAAAAACAAATAAGGCGAATGCGGTTGATCCATTTTCCAAACATCTAAACGGGTACCATTTTTATTATCTACCTGCTTAACCAATAGCCCATTAGATAAGGAAACATATTTACTAGGCACTGTTAAGTGAAACTCCTGTGTACACTTTTGATTGGGTTTATCAATAATAGGCAACCAAACACTGGTGCCTTCCGTTTCTCCCTGTGTCCAAATTTGGGTAGGCTTGTTTTTGTCTGTTCCTGTTGGATTAATAAAGTATAAACCCTTTGCATCGGTAATGGCAGCACTTCCCTTTGTTTTATAATCATTGGGCTTGGCAATGTATTTAATGTAAATAGTATAATTTTCTTTAGCAGTATACTTCTTGTCTAAATGAATGGTAAGTAAAAGCCCGTCGTATTTGTATTTTAACTGCTTGTTCTTATTGTTTTCAAATAAAGCCACTTCCTTAATCTCCATTCCTTTTGCATCTAATACCAATTGATCGGTTGCGTAAAAATGGGGGTGTAGTTGTAACCAGGCCTCCCCATTCAATTGTGCAGCCTCGTAATTAAAGCTGGCTACTAATTTAGTGTGCACTAAATCATTTTCCTTGGTAGCAAAAGAACGGTATGTTTTTTTCCAGCTACTGTCTTCGTTTTGTTCCTGCGCTTGTGCACTCGCATTGATACTAAGCGATAATAACAACAAGGCGTTAATCCATATTTTTTTCATTGTTTAAATTTTATCTAATGCTAAGTTAGGCTAGCCTTTCTTATCAATTAGTTAAAATAAGGTTGAATGAAATATTTTGTAGTTTAGTGGTTCAATACAAGGGTAAATGAATAGGTATTTTATAGAAGTTTGTTATGATGGCGCAGATTTTGGAGGATTTCAAATTCAAAGTAATCAAGTGAGTATTCAGGGGGCACTTGAGCAAGCAATGGCTACCTTATATAGAGTACCCATATCATTGACAGGTGCATCAAGAACCGATGCGGGGGTACATGCCCTGCAAAATTTTCTACATTTTGATACTCATTTAGAGATTACCTCAAAGCATATCTATAACTTGAATGCCCTTTTGCCCAAAAGCATTGTGGTGAAGGGTATTTATAAGGTGCCTGCTCAAGCGCATTGTAGGTTTGACGCGATAAAGCGTTCCTATACCTATCAAATTCATAGTCAAAAAGATCCTTTTTTAGAAGGTAGATCTTGGTATTATCCCTTTCCGATTCATATTTCGGCTTTACAAGAAGCGGCAACACTATTATTAAGTAACACCAATTTTGAAAGCTTTTCAAAGAAAAACACCTCGGTAAATACCTTTGACTGCCAAATTTCAAAGGCGCAGTGGGTGCAAGAGGGTAGTTCCCTCTACTTTCACATTGATTCTAACCGTTTTTTACGTGGGATGATCCGGGGTTTGGTGGGAACCATGCTTCATGTAGGTCGTGGGCAAACTACTTTAGCCGAATTTCAGGAGATTATACGCTCAAAAAACGAGCAAAATGTAGATTTTTCGACTCCAGCGCATGGCTTATACCTTTCTTCGATCCAATATCCTGCTTATTTTCAAAAAATATTTTAATTCTTAAAGCCTTGCTATTATTGGCTTTCGTATCATAAGATGCAGATTTTGAGCACTTTGAACGAAAAAATATTGAAAATAGTATGCAATATTTTTGGCTGAGAATAAAACCTCCTTATCTTTGCCGCCCGCTAACGATAAAACGTGGTTGCGGATTGTTCTCTGAGGCAGATTTTTAGCAAAAAAGTTTAAAATAAGTTCACTAAAAATTGGTGGATATATTTAAGCGCTGTATCTTTGCCGTCCCTCTTCAAAAAAGGGGTTAGTTCTTCGAAATTATTAGGCCTTATTCTTTTAAATAATTTTTAGTTTTTCTGAATAATATTTAAATAAAGTTTGGCTAGTAAAAATATTGTTCTTACCTTTGCACCCCGCTACGATAAATAGCGCGCAAAATAAGCACATAAGATCTTTGAAAGTTTGGAAACAATAGTAACTGATTAATTGAAAAAATCAGGTAAAGGTTAAAGCATCAACAGAATTATATCAGACCGTTAATTTCGGATTTATTTGAGATTGATAGTCATGATCAAACAACATTTACAATGGAGAGTTTGATCCTGGCTCAGGATGAACGCTAGCGGCAAGCTTAATACATGCAAGTCGAGGGGCAGCATGAAGTAGCAATACTTTGATGGCGACCGGCAAACGGGT
>CANKWR010000059.1 GCA_947487525.1 Bacteroidota bacterium | reverse complement strand
AAATTTCTAATTTTTCTTTGGCAATATATTGATTCATTTCATTTTCCACGGTCTTAATCACTTCGTCTTGGAAAACGGATTGTCCATACATTTTTTTAATTAATCCAGCAGGCACCATTCCTTTCCTAAATCCTGGAATATTTGCTGTTTTCGAATACTTCTTAAGGCTCGTTTCAAAACCTTTGAGGTAGTCTTCTTTTGCAATCGTGACCGTTAATTTGTCATTTAATGCTGCAATGTTGCTTCTTTTTATCGTTGCCATAATCTTTCTTTTTTCTACTTATTTGTAGTGTTTAAGGGGGGCAAAGGTATGTTTTTACGACCAAAATGGGGCGGTTTTTCTAAAGAAAAAGCCCTCTTCTTAATTTGAAAAGGGCCTTTTGGGTAAATTCTGTGCGGATGGAGGGGGTCGAACCCACACGCCTCGCGGCGCTAGATCCTAAGTCTAGTGCGTCTGCCAATTTCGCCACATCCGCTTAGGGGTTGCAAACTTAAATGATTTTTTTAATTTTTCAGGTACTTTTTGGGCTTATGGGATCAATCCGACGATTTTTTCTAAGTATAGCTGGTCCGTTTCGTCGAAATGTGCAAGTAGCTCACTGTCAACATCCAAAACCCCCACAATTTGCCCGTCTTTAATCACGGGGACTACAATTTCTGATTTTGAAGCACTGCTGCAGGCAATATGGCCAGGGAATTTTTCTACATCTTCCACAATCAATGTTTTTCCATGTTCCCAGGCGCCACCGCAAACCCCACGTCCTTTTTTTATTCTGGTGCATGCAACAGGTCCTTGAAAAGGGGCCAATACTAATTCGTTTTCATGTACCCAATAAAAACCTACCCACCACCAATTGAATTGTTCTTTTAAAGCCGCACTAATATTGGCAAGGTTCGCTACTAAATTAGTTTCACCCAATAACAATCCTTCAATTTGTGGAATTAGGGATTCGTATTGTTCTTGTTTACTTCCTTTAAAAATGCTTAAATCTTCCGCCATTATATTTTTTTATTAAAAATTAAACTCAATTCTTTCTTTTCTATGCGCGCTACAAATGCTATAAATGCAATGAATAAGATGGTTGCAAATAAATAATTGAAAGCGGTATTGCTGGATATCCAAAGTAATAGTAAATGAATGCCATACAATATTAAAGTAATGGCAAAATAAGCAATCAACTTTTTAGTTGCATAGGGTACATAATACACTTTCTGACCCCATTTGTAACTTACGACCATCATGGTTCCATAACAGAAAAAAGTTGCCCAGGCACTTGCCATGTAGCCAAAGCGTGGGATGAGTAAAAAATTAATGACAATGGTAATAACAGCACCCAATAATGTTATCCAAGCGCCCGCCATGGTTTTGTTACTAAGTTTGTACCAAATGCTTAAGTTATAATAAATGCCTAAAAACATATTTGCAATAAGCAAAATGGGGACAACTTTTAAACCCTCATACATTTTAGGATTGCGTATAAATTCTTTCCAAATGTCTAAATACAAAACAACGCCTAAAAACATGATACATAAAGTAATCACAAAAAATTTCATGACCCTGGCGTATGTTTTTTGTGCATTATCGGATTGTGCTTGTTTAAAAAAGAAAGGTTCTGCACCCTTCCTAAATGCCTGTATGGAGATGGTGATTAAAATGGCTAATTTATAACAAGCACTATAGGTGCCCACCAATGCCTTATTGGCTTCTGGGCTACCGCCATTTGCCCACCAACCCAACATGATGCGGTCCATGGTTTCATTAATCATGCCACCAAATCCCACTAAAATTAAGGGTAGGGCATACAGCATCATTTGACTCCATAGTTTGTAATCGATATTGAAACGAAGGGAGCGAATTTCTTTTTGTAAGAGCAATAAAACAAAAACGTTTTGTAAAATATTGGCAATTAAAATATAACCTACTTCAAAGCCGTCCTTGTGCAAACTTGCTATAAAACTTCCTTTATGCGCATCTGCGTATTGTGGTAAGAGACTAATTAGCGCATAAGTAGCAGCAATATTAATAAGTATACCACCCACTTTGATGAGTGCATATTTTTTAGGCTTTTCTTGTAACCTTAATCTTGAAAATGGGATGGTGGTTAATGCATCTAAAGCCACTACCCATGCAATTAGCTTTATGTACTCGGGGTGTAAACTTATTTGCAATAAATTGGCAATAGGGGCACCCCATATCAATAAACAGCCTACCACTATTGCAGTGACCATGATCATGGAAAAACTGCTGGTATGGTATATTTTTTCTTCATTCTCTTTGGTACCAAAACGGAAATAAGCCGTTTCCATACCATGTGTTACAATCACATTTAAGAAGGGGATAAATGAGTACACAATAGCCTGCTCTCCATAAGCCGCTTCAGTCAGCTTTAATGTTAAATAGGGGGTCAGTAAATAGCTAATAAAACGAGCTGCTATGGAACTTAATCCATACCACATGGTTTGACCTGCTAATTTTTTTAAACTACTCAAGGGATTGAAATTACAGCTAAATTAGTGAAAATAGTTTTGTTTATCTTCATGTCGTAAATCCGAATGTATGAGAGTGGTAATTCAAAGGGTGGTGGAAGCAAGTGTGACCGTGGAAGGGGCTGTTATTGGGCAAATCCAACAGGGCTTAATGGTGCTTGTGGGTATTGTAAATGAAGATGATAAAACAGACATGGAGTGGTTGTCCAATAAAATCGTCAACATGCGCCTTTTTGAGGATGAAGCGGGCATAATGAATAAAAGCCTTTTGGAAGTAGGAGGCAGTATTTTGTTGGTGAGCCAATTCACTTTGCACGCCTATACTAAAAAAGGAAATAGGCCTTCTTATATAACAGCTGCTAAGCCGGATATGGCGATTCCCTTATACGAACAAATGATTCAACAACTGGAATTGAATTTAGGCAGTTCGATACAAACGGGTAAGTTTGGTGCCGACATGAAAGTGGCTTTAATTAACGATGGCCCCGTGACCATCACTATTGACTCAAAAAACAAAGAATAGTTGCATTCAGCAAAAAAATAAAATACAGTTAAAATAAAAATAAACAAGAAAATATCAATCATTACATATGTCAAATAATACAACCATACAACAGGCGCAGGAACAAGTGGATCAATGGATTAAAACCGTGGGGGTGAAATATTTTAGTGAGCTCACTAATTTGGGCATACTCATGGAAGAGGTAGGGGAGCTATCCAGAATAATGGTGCGCAAGTTTGGGGATCAGTCCTTTAAAAATAAGGAGGAAGAAGTATTGTTGGCCGACGAAATGGCGGATGTTTTATTCGTTTTAATCTGTTTAGCGAATCAAACGGGTATTGATTTAGCAACTGCTTTGGAGAAAAATATTCAGAAGAAAACCAATAGGGACGCGACACGCCACCAAAACAACGAAAAATTACATCGATAATTGATTACTACGTATCTTTGCAAACTATGAGTAAGACCCCAACAGACAATACATTACAAGCGATTATATCGCATGCTAAGGAATACGGTTTTGTTTTTCCAAGTAGTGAAATTTATGACGGATTAGGTGCCGTATATGATTACGGTCCTTATGGGTCTCAATTAAAGAAAAACATTCGTGATTATTGGTGGAATTCCATGACACAAATGAATGAGAATATTGTGGGTATTGACGCGGCTATTTTTATGCATCCTACTACTTGGAAAGCAAGTGGACATGTGGATAGTTTTAGCGATCCTTTAATTGATAATAAGGATAGTAAAAAAAGATATCGTGTAGATCATTTGATTGAAGGGCATGCTGAAAAAATGATGGAAGAAGCCGCTAAAGCGGGGGATGCGGGAGGGGAGTTGCGCGCAGCTTCAGAAAAGTTAATTGCCGATATGGATGCATTGCTCGCCAATGATGATTTTGCAGGATTAAAAAAATTAATCGAAGAGCATAAAATTCATTGTGCAGTAAGTGGCACGGGTAATTGGACAGATATTCGTCAGTTTAATTTAATGTTTTCTACCGAATTGGGATCTGTTGCGGAGGATGCCAATACCATTTACTTAAGACCCGAAACTGCGCAAGGCATTTTTGTGAACTTCTTGAATGTGCAAAAAACAGCGAGGATGAAAATTCCTTTTGGTATTGCACAAACAGGGAAGGCATTCAGAAATGAGATTGTTGCACGTCAGTTTATATTTAGAATGCGTGAGTTTGAGCAAATGGAAATGCAATTTTTCATTAAACCAGGTACACAAAAAGAATGGTACGAGCATTGGAAAAATGATCGTATGAACTGGCATTTAAGTTTAGGCATACCCGCCAATAAATACCGATTTCATGATCATGTTAAATTAGCGCATTATGCCGATGCGGCTTTGGATATTGAATTTGAATTCCCTTTTGGATTTAAGGAAGTGGAAGGGATTCACTCCAGAACTGATTTTGATTTAAGTCGTCACCAGGAGTTTAGCAAAAAGAAAATGCAATATTTCGATACCGAAATTAACCAGCATTATATTCCTTATGTAATTGAAACCTCTATTGGACTAGATAGAATGTTCTTATTAATCTTATCTAATTGCTACGAAGAAGAAACAATAAACAAGGAAGATGGCACTACGGATTCAAGAGTCGTGCTGCATTTGCCTGCACGCATTGCGCCAAATAAATTAGCCATTTTACCATTGACTAAAAAAGATGGCTTGCCAGAAATTGCAAAGGAGTTAATGGATGAATGTAAAAGAGCATTCCATTGCTTTTATGAGGAAAAAGATGCGATTGGGAAAAGATACCGTCGTCAGGATGCCATTGGTACGCCTTTCTGCGTAACCATTGATCATCAGACCAAAGAAGACGGTACCGTTACCATTCGTCACCGCGATGCAATGACACAGGAGCGTATTCCGATGACCCAGGTAAAAGCAATGGTATTGGAAGCGATCAACTAACAATCACCATGTTATCAAATAAAAAAGGGGTGCTCGGTAAAACGAGCACCCCTTTTAGGAATAACTAGTAAAAATCATAAAAAAGGAGGTTAAATAAATTATTCATATTTTTTATGAATAATTTATTTAACCGAAGGATTCAAAATGTACTTGTTTTTTGTCCAAGCCCATTTCAGCCATATTTTTACGCGCATCATCAATCATCGCCTTCCAGCCGCATAACCATATATGGGCTGTTTCTTTATTGTTCTTTAATAATTCTTGGTATACTGGGTGAACGTAACCGATATGAGATCCTGCAGGCACTTCTGTTTCTCTTGAATAACAAGGGTGGAAGTGGAATTTTGCTTCTTTTGCTTCCATTGCTTTTAGTTCCTCAATGTACAATCCATCCTCGAATTTTCTACATCCAAAAATTAAATGAATGTTGTTGTGCTGGATTTTATGTTCATGAATATAATTAATCATGGACCTGAATGGTGCTATGCCGGTACCGGTACATATAAAGTATACATCATGCTCAAAATTCTTTGGAAGGGTAAACACACCTTGTGGACCTCTTAGGGTTATTTTAGTGCCAACGGCAACCTCATTAAACATATAAGTAGTACCCAAACCCCCTTCTAAATGAACAATGATTAATTCAAAAGTATTGTTCCCTTTTGGTTCAGAGGCAATTGAATAACTTCTCCAACGTTTATTTTTTTGCTCATGTATAGGTAAATCCAAGGTTACAAACTGCCCAGGGATAAAATCAAATTTTTCTAATGAAGGGATTTCGAAAAAAAACTTTTTTGTGTTAGGAGTCTCATTTTCAATTTTTGTAATTACACCTTCAACCCATTCAAGCGCCATAAAATGTCATTTAATTATTTAGTAATAAAAACTCTTTGCACATACACTTTATTGTTTGCATAAATTTTGGCAAAGTAGATCCCAGAATTTAAGCTAGCAATGTTTACTTGTTGTGGAGTTCTTTGGTTGATTAAGTTTTCTTTTCGGAAAACCCTTTCTCCCATTGAATTAATCATTTCTAATGAAATTCCCTGGGTTTGAATATTGCTAAATTGAATATAAAATGAGTTCCCTCTAATTAAATTATCAACGTAGTCGGTTGAAGTGATTTTTAGGCTTATCTCTTTTGCATTCGCTTCTGCAACATCCGTCACCAAAATTAGTTTATTATCTGATATATTTTGACAATCTCCAGCAATCGTCGCCACTTTGTACATGGCATTCTTCAATGGTTTATAAGATCTATTGGTGGCGCCTTGTATCAATTCATCATTCATATACCATTGATAAGTACTGCCTGCACTGCTTATTAGCGTATCGCCCGACAGGGTAATTTCAGGTTTACTATTGGAAGATACGTTAATGAGTGTAGCGCTACTTCTGCAATCGTCAGTACTTACTTGCGTATTATAGAAGAAGTAAAAATAATTCTGAAAATTACCAGATGCGGAACCAACACTATTGCCTGTAAAACTAATTAGTCTATTGGGGCCCACTGGATAAGTAGGATCAGGAGCAGCATTATTTCTGAATATTGAAGCGCTATCGCATCTTGAAAGAATGATGTAATCACCTGCTTGTGGAATTTTTAAATTTAATGCATAAATTCTTCCTGTATCCCCTGCAACAAATGGGGAAGCGCCTGTTGCTGGGCTTGGACTACTTGCAGGGACATTTAAAGAAACAGTTTGAATAGGATAATAAGTGAAACTTCCATCGGTGTTCACTGTTCCTAGTGTAGCTAAAATAAATTCAACTTTACCAGGATATCCTGAATACAACTTGGTTGTTTCAATGGTCATTGCGGCTTTAGCGTTTAGTTTCATATAATTACCACTAAATACATTGTAACTTCCGTTGCCTAAAGTCGTATTGTTCAATGGAGGAAGTGTCCCTTGATATCCTTGATTTACATAAACCTTGCTGGCGGTAGAAGCGGTATTGACAATGCCACCAATTCCAATTGGATTGTACAATGCAGTAGTGTCGTACCAAAAATAGTTCGTACCTGCAACTGGACTATTTACGGCCATACGAAGGGCTCCATTACATAATACTGCGCTTCCTGTAGGCGGGGCTAATTCAGCAGCACTCACTATCGTAGCACTCATTGAATTGTTACTTACTTTTTGGTCATTGGCAATATTTGCAGAAGCAGTAATGGTATAGGTTGAATTTGGATCAATCGCAATTGGCTTTTGGAAAGTATAGGTCATGCTTTCCATTCCATTGAGTCGGCCTGTAAATAGTTCATTCACATTTAAAATGGTGGTTGACCCTTTTTTTACTTCCAAGCTTAATGGAATATTACTTTGATTGCTAGTCCCATTGTTGATTAATTTGATTGTAACATATTGTGTATTTTTCTTACATACACCTGCAGTTGGATTAATGAGTTCTGTGACTTGTATGTCATTGGAGGGGTTAATTACTTTTAAAGTGTAATCCTGCGTTTCACCAATGCTATAAGTGCCACAAGCATTTACATTGGCACTGCTATTTGTTTCCATGGCTACAATGCGCAGCTTCATTAATTTTCCAGCGGTTAAGGTATTGGGCAAAGCAATCGTATTGGTATAGTTCCCATTTATTACCCCCGTACTTGTAAATGCAGTCTCGTTGCTTTCAAAAACACCATTGTTGTTGTAATCAATAAATCCTTTTACAAAACGGGTATTATTAGAAGCATCGACGCTATTTAATTTAATAAATACTGCAATGTTTCCGCTTGGTTCGCCTGTTACAAACAAGTTTGAATTGTCAATGTATTGATTGGTGCTATTGTTTACAAATTGAATATTATTGATGCTCACGCTATCCATTTTTGTACCCGCTGCGGAAGAGGCAGTGGAAGCACAATAAGCAGCTCCGCCCGATCCGCTTATGATTAAGGAGTAGGCTTGTTGTCCTCTATCTAAAGTTCCTTTGTGATTAATACTAATGGTATAGGTATTGCCAATGAGGGTGGAATCTAGTTCTACTTTTTCAACATTGTCTTTATTGTTGATTCCACGTGTCGCTGCATTGTCAGGAACGATCTGATCTAAAATCCAAGGGTAATAAATAGTTGTTCCTTTTTTGATGACTAAATCCAAATCATTTATAAGTCGGCGAGTAGTATCATTCAGTACATTGGAAGATGTGCCTTTCACATCTGTCCATACCAAGGTAGCTTTAAGGGGTTTCGTGCCTGATGCGATGATTGTATAGTTGGCTGTTTGGCCATTTTGTAAATTATGCTCATACACTAAGTCGCTACTGGTTGCACTATTGTTGCCCGTGAATGCACTGCTCAAAACAGTAGCTGCTTCGGCAGTATTCAAAACGCCCCAGCCATATTTATAGTCGGGTCCAGCGGCAGCCCCTGCTTCGTTTGCGGTATGAATCGCAAGTCCTTTCACAGTGGCGGATCTAATAAACTTATTGGGACTCAATCGTTGACTTAATTCTTGTAATAACAATAGTGATCCTGCGGCACCTGGCGATGCCATTGAGGTTCCACTTAGGTAGGCGTAACTGGAGTCGTTGGAACTCATGGCAGAGTAAACGGACAATCCTTGGGTTACAATATCCGGCTTAATCCTACCATCATCGGTAGGGCCCCAGCAACTAAAACTAGTCACCACTGCATCGCCTGGCTTTTGATATCCA
>CANKWR010000058.1 GCA_947487525.1 Bacteroidota bacterium | reverse complement strand
GCCGGGTCTATAATATTGGGATCACTTGCACCTCCATAAATATTGGGGAACATCATGACAAGCGGCTCTGACTTAAACATACTATAGCTTAAGGCGTAATCCTTGTTTAAGCCAGTAGCTGTTGTTTTGCTATCCTTAGTTACTAATGCACTACCCCCTCTGATGGATTCTTTACCGTATTCATAAGTACTCACCAGCATCGGGGCATTTACTGCCAAGCCTAGTGAGCCTGCAATGATGGCCAGTCCTGCTGTTTTATAGATATGGGTAAAATCTTTTTCTTTAATCCATTTAATTAAAAACGCAATGGTCATAAAGAAAACAATAATAATACCGTAATAAGTGATTTGAAGGTGATTGGCTTGTACAAATAGGGCAGTGGAAACGGCCACCATTAAAGTGCCCCATAAATACCTTTTATTGAATAGTAAAATAATAGAACCAATAAACAAGGGCAAATACCCAATAGCATGCATCTTGGTCATATGCCCAACGGTGACTATGATGGGATTGTAGGTGGCATAACTGTATGCCAAACCGCCAATAATACTAAGCGTAGGTTTGAATCCTAAAATTTGAGCGAATATATAAAAGCAAATACTTGCTAGGAAAAATAAGCCAATGGGTTCTGGCAATCGAAGGGTAAACAATAAATCAAGTGTGCCAATCGTAAATGCGTTTGCAGGAATACCTGTTATTTGATAGGTGGGCATACCACCAAACATGCTTGTTGACCAAAGGGGTGTAGTGCCAAATTTCGCTTTATAATTAAGTGCGTCCTGCGCCATTCCCTTCCATTGAGTCACATCCGATTGTTGTAAAACCTTGCCTTGTAATGCAGGGTAACAATAGATTATTGCCACCATTGCAAAAATGGCAACTGCGATGATATGTGGTAAGGCCAGTTTGAAATAATGCTTAAACATACTTGTAAAAATTATATTGACGAATCTACGACTAAAAAGGCTTTTTGCGTAATTTTCTTATCTTGTATCCCTAAACTCCTATGAAAAATATTTTTAATAATTCCTTTTTAGCATTTATTGGGAGATTGGCAATCATTTGCAATGTATTTACGGTCGTATCCATCCTGTTCATGCTATTTAAATGGTTCAAGTTGCCAACTGTTGTAGCCAGTTATTCCATCGGGCTTGGCTTTGTGATGGGGCCCATTGCTAATATTGGTTTTTTACTTTGGCTGGCGGGCCTTAAATTAACAAAACAAATCGCAATCACTCCCCAATGGCAAACAATTGTAATCGTAATGATGTTATTAGTGCAGCTATTGGTTGTCAATAGATAAGTCAATAGATAAATTTTAAGTCAAAAAAACCAAATGATACATACTATTTTAAAAGATAAACCTACCAAGCTTTTTTTAGCGATCACCGCTTTTTTTGTGGCCAATGCCCTTATTGCTGAATGCATCGGAGGGAAGATATTTTCATTGGAAGGCGTCCTTGGTTTGCCGCCAGCCAACTTTACCATTTTTGGTCAGACAGGGCTTTCTTTTAACTTAACCTGTGGGGTATTATTATGGCCTTTAGAGTTTGTAATTACGGATATTGTAAATGAATATTATGGTCCTAAAGCGGTAAGACGTATCAGCATCATTGCGGTGAGCTTAATTGTGTATGCTTTTTTAATGTTTTATTTGGCAATGCGCATTGCACCTGCCGCATTTTGGGTGGGTTCAAAAGTAGATAGTGGAGTACCTAGTATGCAAAATGCATTTGAAGCCATTTTTGGTCAAGGCATGTGGATCATATTGGGAAGCTTGGTTGCCTTTTTGGTAAGCCAATTTATTGATGTAATCGTGTTCCATAAAATTAAAAAAATAACAGGAGAGAAAATGTCCTGGTTAAGAGCCACGGGGTCTACTGTTGTTTCTCAATTGGTTGATAGTTTTGTAGTGTTAGTGATTGCTTTTAAATTAGGCAATAACTGGACCTGGTCCTTTGTAATGGCTGTTTGTGTGGTAAACTATATGTACAAATTTACCATGGCTGTTTTATTAACCCCAGTCATTGGATTTATAGAATCGAGGATCGAAAAATATGTGGGCCATGAGACTGCGAAAAAAATGAAATTGGCAGCGATGGGAATTGAGCAAGAGGTATAGCAATCATACAATGAAAGCCTAAAAGGGCTTCTTGTCTAACAACATTTTTATTGCCACTTTGTCTATAGGCAAGGTCATCATTGCTTCGTTTAGTTCATTTAATGGAATCCATCTTACATGCTCGGCAGTTCCTTTTACATCTGCTACTTGTTCAGGTAAAAAATCAAAGGCTTTTTCTTTGGCAATTACTTTATTGGTGTCATTCGCATGCACATAATAGTAAATGGATATAATTTGATCGGTATGATTGAAAGCGGAGATTTGAAAAAAATCGGTGGTGTAAAAATGATCGCCAACACGTACTTCCAAGTTGGCCTCTTCCATAAACTCTCTTGCAAGTCCATCCCGAGTGCCTTCACCAATTTCTAATCCGCCTCCAGGTAATTTAGTAATATAGTTTCCCCTTATAAATTCATCACTCACCAGTAACCTTTGTTGCTCGTCAATTAGGATGCCGTATACTCTAACATTAAATAATGCCATACTTATAATTTCAGAAATTTATTTAACCTGAATACTTGCTTTGTACACAAATGTGCCAGGGCCTTTCAGCCAAATATGATTAAAATGCCCACCGCCTTGATTGTTGAAACTTACCGCTAATTTCCCACCTAAGGTTTGAATAGGTACTTCCTGTTCCCCTTCTTTGTGCAAGTAAGAAGTGATGGCTGCTGCAGTAACCCCGGTGCCGCAACTATATGTTTCATTTTCTACGCCCCTTTCATAAGTGCGTACAAATAACTGTTCCTTTTGCTGTTCAACAAAGTTTACATTAATACCTTCTTTTGAAAAACGTTCATTGTACCTTATTGATTTTCCTTCATTGAATACATCATGATTTTCAATGTCACCAACCATTTTTATATAATGAGGGGAGCCTGTATTGGTCACAAAAAAATCTTGTCCTTTCTCCACTGCTTTTACATCGGTCATTTTTAAATGCACCCAGCCATTGTTGTGAATGCGCGCTTCATGCGGGCCGTCTATAGCGATAAAAGAATAATGTTCTTGTACAATACCATTGTCATGAGCAAACTGAACCAAACATCTTCCTCCATTTCCACACATGCTGCCTTCAGTACCGTCGGCGTTATAATAAGTCATTGAAAAATCATAGCCCGTTGCGGTTCCCAATAACATGAGTCCATCTGCGCCAACGCCAAATCGCCTATCGCATAAAAAAGCAATTTGTTGATTAGACAATGAAATACTTCCGTCTCTGTTATCGATGATTACAAAGTCGTTTCCAGTGCCTTGGTATTTAGAGAAATGTATGGTCATAAAAGAAGCTAAAAATTAAATGTTAGCAATGATGCCCAATGTTTTTTGAATCATCTTGTCAACTGCTTTTGCCATGTCCTTACTGTATTCTTTTTTCACTCGATTCGCAATAATCACATTCACGCTTAAGCAATGGTGACCCAATAAATTACACAATCCATAAATCGCACTGGTCTCCATTTCAAAATTCGCAATATGGTGGTTGCCAAATCTAAAACTTGTCATTTGATCCACCAAGTTTGGCATACTTAAAGGGAGCCTTAATATACGCCCCTGTGGTCCATAAAATCCCGGGCAAGTAACCGTAATACCCTGACTATATCCATCGGTAAAATGTTTCAACAAACTCATACTTGCACTGGCAATATAAGGCTGTACTTTAAAGTCAGAGATTTGTGTATGTTGTTCAAAAGCGGAAAGAATAGCTTGCTCTTCAGAATTGTTTTCCAATTTATAAAAATGCAATAAGTTGTCAATGCCCAATCCATGTGTTCCCGCTACCAACTGATCCACACCTACTTCGCCCTGAAGGGATCCGCAGGTGCCCATTCTGATTATTGAAACTGATTTTTTTTGCGCTTTAATGGTCCTGGCATCAAAATCGATATTCACTAATGCGTCTACTTCATTTAACGCAATGTCAATATTGTCTGGGCCAATACCCGTACTTAAAACTGAAATTCTTTTATTGCCAATATATCCAGTATGTGTGATAAACTCTCTGTGCTCACATTGATGTTCAATGCGGTCAAAATATTTACTTACACTAGCCACTCTTTCAGGATCCCCCACGGTGATAATGGTATCCGCTATCTCCTCGGGTCTTACATTTAAGTGATAAACCGCTCCGCGGTCATTAATAATGAGTTCTGATGCGCCAATTGCCGCCATAGCTATGTTATTTATGCTACAAATGTCGTTTAATTCGTTTTAGTTGTAAAATTCTTTTGTAATTAACTTCTTTGTGTTATTTTCGCGTCCCAATAAGGTCCTGTGGCCGAGTGGCTAGGCAAAGCTCTGCAAAAGCTTCTACAGCGGTTCGAATCCGCTCGGGACCTCGATACAAAGCCTCTTCACGAAAGTGAAGAGGCTTTTTTGTTACGAGACAACGAAACAAGCGCCACGAAGTGGCAGTTAATGAGGCGAGACTGTGTTTGGAGCTTGCTTCAAAAAACAGTTGAGGCTTATTAACTAATGAGCGAAGCGAATAAGCTTGTTTAAGTCGGGGAGCGTTAAAAAAGCCAAAGAGCAACATTTTTAAACGAACGAAGTGAGTAAGAAAATGATGCTCTTTGAAAGGCTTTGGGTAAAACGAGATTGTCGAGTCGGATGTTAGCGAACGTAGTGAAGCTAACTATCCTATTCTAGTTATGCAAAAAGCGCGCTTTAATTTAGGTCAAAACCATTAAGCCGATTGTTACACATTTAATATTTATGAAATATGACTAAATTGATATAAATTCAATTATTAAAAATTTATGATTATGACTAATGAATTATTAACCGAGGGGCTAAAAAATAAGCAATACCAAGATTTATTTAGTGTATTACAATTTGCTAAAAATATAATCGATAAGGGAAACTCGTTGTCTTCTACTAATGAACAATTAATTGTTGTACTTTTTGATTTAAAGAATATCAAAGAGTTGTATGAAAAAATTAATGAGGTGTCACAGCTTGACAAAAATACTATTAATGAATACCAAAGTTCTATTTCGAATTATAAAATCAATGCAACCGAAGTTGAAGAGTTAGAAGATGAATTGGTTGGGTCTTTAAATCAGACATTTGCTAGTTATAAAGATGGTTTTGGAACTATTTTAGTGGCAAATGTGATTATTATAATGACTTCGATTCTTTCATATATAACAGTAAGTTCTGGGACTAGTCTGGAAGAAATTAAAGATACTGCAACCATGGTTTTAATTGTAAATTTCATTTGCTATATTATATTTCTTATTGGAATTTTTATTTTATACAATGCTTCAAGTTTAAAAAAGAAAACGGGAAATTAATTTTGCCACCCCATCAGTTTTCCCTATTTTAAGGCAGAAAAGGATGACAATGCTTCGCATTGGCTATCCGCCCCTAATCACCTATTTTTGCTCCATGAAACATTCACAGAATATTGGTATCCTACTTTGTATCGCATTATTTTATTGTACCACCCAGCCCTTGGTGATTATTGACAGTCAACATTGGGTAATTACTGGTTGGAAAACAGCAGGAAGTAATTTTGGACAACCTGGGAAATTCCTTGCTTATTTCGCAGGACTGTCATTGATCTGTTTTATTTTACCTCTTTTATGGGCCAAAAGAATGAATGTAGCTTTAGGTGCATTGATCCTAGCCTGGTCATTTAGAAATTATTTAGTGTTGTCCACCTGTCAAATGGGGGAGTGCCCTCAAAAGCAGTGGGCATTATATGCATGTATCGTAATTTCTTTTGCGATTTTAATAATGACTTTTTTACCTAAAATAAAAATACCAAAATCAATATAAAAAAAGCCTCCCTAATTTAGGGAGGCTTTTTTTATTGATAGAATTGTATTATCTAGGACAATCTTTTCAGCGCTTCCCCAATAATAGCCACCGCTTCTTTTATTTGAGCTTCCGTAATTATTAAGGGAGGTGCAAAACGAATTTTATCCCCATGCGTAGGCTTCGCCAATAATCCCAAATCTCTTAAGTGCAAACAAAGTTCCCAGGATATTTCCGGGTCCTTATGATTAATCACGATTGCATTTAATAATCCACGACCGCGTACTAATTTAATGAGGGGGGAGTTTAATTTTTCTAACTCCGTGCGTAGTAATATTCCCATGGCTTCTGCATTCTCAGCCATTTTTTCCGACTTTAATACTTCCAACGATTTCATTGCAACAGCACATGCCAAAGGGTTACCTCCATAGGTAGATCCATGTTCACCTGGTTTAATTTGCATCATTACGATATCATCGGCAAGTACTGCTGAAATAGGCAAAGTGCCACCACTCAATGCTTTTCCTAAAATTAAAATATCGGGTCTCACACCTTCGTGATCACAAGCCAACATTTTACCAGTTCTTGCCAAGCCTGTTTGTATTTCATCGGCGATAAATAATACATTGTATTGAGTACATAAGTCACGTACTCCTTTTAAATAGCCATCATCAGGTAATACCACACCTGCTTCGCCTTGGATGGGCTCTACCATAAACGCGGCAACATTGGGGTCCTTTAATTCATTTTCAAGCGCAGCTAAATCATTGTAAGGAACGATACTAAATCCAGGCATATAGGGGCCAAAACCTTTAAAGCTACTAGGGTCGGTAGAAGAAGAAATAGCGGCCAATGTGCGTCCCCAAAAGTTTCCTTCTGCAAAAATGATTCTAGCTTGGTTCTCTGCGATTCCTTTTACATCGTATCCCCATCTTCTTGCTAATTTAATGGCAGTCTCTCCACCTTCAACTCCCGTATTCATGGGCAAGACTTTGTCATATCCAAAATACTTTGTGATATAAGCTTCATATTCGCCTAGCAAGTTATTGTGGAAAGCGCGAGAGGTTAAAGTGAGTTTTGCAGCTTGTACTTGTAATGTTTTTACAATGGCAGGATGACAGTGGCCTTGGTTTACAGCAGAATAGCCACTTAGGAAATCAAAATATTTTTTCCCGTCTACATCGTATAAAAACACCCCTTCTCCTTTTTCTAAAACCACAGGAATAGGATGGTAATTGTGGGCTCCGAATTGATCTTCAAGTTCCAAATACTTCGCAGCATTGGCACTAACAGAATGGTTAGTTGACATGGTATAAAATTTAATAAAATAAAAAAAGGCTATCTAATAGCAGTGAAAATGAACAGAAACGGCAAGGGTAAATTCAATTACCCCATGGGATGATTAAGTAAATCTAAGTTCAAAATAAGGATATGTGCCATGTTCATAGGGCTAAGTTATGTTTTTCTCTTTAAATTCCCATATTTTGGACTTACATTCGCAAAAACAAAATCGTTTGAAACCTTTTGTATCCATCGTTATACTCAATTATAATGGAGTAAAATACTTGCAACAGTTTTTACCTTCTGTTATGGCCACTCAATATGAAAATTTTGAAGTAGTGGTAGCAGACAATGGATCAAACGATGATTCTATTTCTTTTTTACAAAACAATTACCCAGCCGTTAAATTAATCACTTCGACAACAAATGAAGGTTTTGCAGGGGGATATAATTGGGCCTTAAAAAAGATCAATGCCGATTATTATGTTTTACTCAACTCCGATGTGGAAGTCACTCCAAATTGGATTAGCCCCATGGTAGAAGTGTTGGAAAAAGATAAATTGAATGCTGCTTGCCAACCGAAATTGTTGTCTCAGAAAGAACCAACTTTATTTGAATACGCTGGTGCTGCTGGTGGATGGATTGATGGCCTTGGTTATCCATTTTCAAGAGGCCGTGTTTTTGATGTTTGTGAAAAAGATGAAAAGCAATACGATACTGTGGAATCCATTTTTTGGGCATCTGGTGCAGCAATGATGATTAGGTCCCATGTTTTTCATGAACTTGGTGGATTTGATGCTAGTTTTTTTGCGCATCAAGAAGAGATTGATTTATGCTGGAGAATTCAATTAGCAGGGTATCAAATTTATTGTTGCCCAACTGCGGTGGTATATCATGTAGGCGCAGGTACTTTACCCAGGGGTGGCCGAAAAGTTTTTTTGAATTTCAGGAATAATCTAATGATGTTGTGTAAGAATTTGCCGTTGACTGAACTTATTTGGAAACTGCCCTTTAGATTGGGATTGGATGCCATATCCGCTTGGAAGGGCTTGTTAAGTGGTGATGGTTATTTTTTCACCGATATCGTAAAGGCGCATTTTGCCCTTTTTGGCCGATTAGTGACTGGGAATATTGCACGTTCAAAAGCCACTCAAAGCTTAAAATCATTGAATGGGGTATATACAGGATCCCTGGTTTTTCAATACTTTGTAAAAAAGAAGCAATATTTTAAGAAAATTGTCTGCTAACTGCCTGTTTATTAAGAACTAGTTGCTATTTTTGCGACCGTAATTCAATCCTATGTCACAAAATTTAAACCAACCAGAAGTTTCTAAAGATATCAACTCTAATTGGGTGACTTCTTCTAGATTCTTATTCTACGTATCTGTTTTTGCTATATTGTCATTGGTTGTTGGTAACTGCTCAAAACTATTTAGCAGTGGATTTAAGAAGCCAACAGTTGAAGTGCAATCAAGCTCTCAATACAAGCCAGAATATAAGTAGAAAAAATTTTGTTGGTGTGCTCTGAATCCTTATTTTTGCACTCCTAAAAATAGTTCTTATACAAGCGAAAGTAGCTCATTTGGTAGAGCACGACCTTGCCAAGGTCGGGGTGGCCGGTTCGAGCCCGGTCTTTCGCTCCAAAATCCCGAATTTCGGTTCGGGATTTTTTTTAAGTCTTTAAATAGACGCCCTGGTGGTGGAACTGGTAGACACGCAGGACTTAGACACTGTTCTTTGGAGAACAACAATTTGAGTGCACTTCTAGAAATGGAAGATGTAGAACTCCGTAAATTCGGCGAACCCTTT
>CANKWR010000057.1 GCA_947487525.1 Bacteroidota bacterium | reverse complement strand
TCTTGGTCATGGAAGGTAAATAAGGTCGAATCATCACTTGCGCTTCTACTTGACCCACAAATGCACTTGCTACATTACTTAATGCTTCGGCGCCACTTACACGCATAATAAAATTCATGGCTTTTGCAATGACCGCCACAATTCTTTGCATCACGCCAAAATGATATAATAAAGCCACCAATACACAAACTAAAATGATCGTAGCAGTCACATTAAAAGCAAATATAAAACCACCATTCGCAAAATCAGCTACGCCTGTTGGGGTGGTAGCCGAGATTCCTCCATATACGAAGGCAGCCCCCTGACGTGAAAATTCTTCAATCTTTCCCATTCCTTTTCCCAACATTTGGAAAAAGTTAGTGACTGCGGGTATTTTTAACACCAAAATTCCAATTACCAATTGAAGGGCCAAGCCACTTACAACCAAACGGTAATTGATATTCTTTTTATTATTTGAGAATAAGAAGGCAATCCCTAAAATTAATGCTACACCAATCAGTCCTTGAAATTTATCCATCTTCATTTATTATTATGGCAGTAAGATAAAAAAAATCCCGCTAATTAGCGGGATTTAGGAGGAATTCTTTATGTATTTAAATACTATAAGTGTGCTTGGATTTTCTTGTCTAAAACTGCTTTTGGAACAGCACCAATTTGTTTGTCTACTACTTGACCCCCTTTCACAAAAAGGATCGCTGGAATGGAAGTAATACCAAAGTTCATACTTAAGTTAGGGTTAACGTCTACGTTTACTTTACCTATATTTACTTTGCCTTCATATTGAACGGCTAGTTCTTCAATAACTGGCCCAATAGCGCGACAAGGACCACACCATTCTGCCCAAAAATCAATTACTGAAAGTTTGTCGCTTTCCATTACTACCTGCTGAAAATTTGCGTCTGTAAATTCTAATGCCATATTATTTATTTTAATTTGTTATTGTATGTTGAATAGAGTTCAAAAATAGTTCCAATCTTTTAAACCTGCCCATTTGACTTTTCCACGAATGGGGATTGTCAATGGGGACAATTTTCCTGACAAAGGGGCGCATTAAGTGACTAAGTTCACTTTAACTCCCAATTCAGGAGTGTTATCCAAGAACTCTACTAACTCGTCATTCATCAAAAAGCCTTTTTCAAGGGTCAATAGGCTGGCCGCTATATTTTCTCTAGGATCAATGAAAGTCACTTTAAAGGAGGACTTTCCTGGATTTTGTTTTAAGTTCTTTTCAAAAAATGAAATGATCTCTTCGTTTAAATGTGCAGGATGTAAAGTGATTTCAATGGATCTTGTTTGATTTTGTTTTACCGTTTCCAATAAAGACATCGTTTGAATTTTAAATTCAAAATTATTGGCTTGGTTAAATCTAGTTCTAAAGGAACCATTGATGTATACTTTTTGTCCAACTTCTAAATAATTTTGAAACTTTATATAATCCTCACTCCATAAAATAAAGTCAGTTTTGCTGGTAAAGTCCTCAATAACAAAAGAACCAAAATTCTTACCGTTTTTCGTTATTCTATGTTGTACATCGGTAATTAAGCCGGCCAATTTAAATGGTTTTCCTAAATGATTTGGATGGGTATTTAAATTATCTTTTACTTCATTGAAATCAATCATATTCGTAAAATGATAATGACGCATTTCAAAATTAAAATGATCTAAGGGGTGCCCACTCATAAATATGCCTGTCACATCCTTTTCATGCTCCAGGGTTTCCGTTAAAGTCCATGGTTCACAGGTTGCTAATTTAGGCAAAGGCACTTGCATGGCCGAAGGTAGGTCGCCAAATAGGGTATTGGTAGTGCCTGTACTCATAGCTTGTGTGGCTTGCGCATATTGAATTAGTTTTTCTAATCCATTGGCACGATCGCCGTCTCCAATATGAAAATATTGTGCACGGCTATATTCAGGAAAGCAATCAAATGTGCCAGAATAGGCCAAACTTTCCAATGATTTTTTATTGACAGCGCGGGATAAAACTCTTTTTATATAATCCACCATGTCTTTGAAATGGCCATTATTATCTCTTTCAATAATGATGGCTTCAATAGCTGCTTCACCAACTCCTTTTAATCCCCCTAAGCCAAAACGTATTTGACCTTGCTTGTTTACAGAAAAGCCTTTTAGGGATTCATTGATGTCTGGACCCAATACTTTGATGCCCATTCTTTTACACTCTTCCATAAAAAAGGTAATCTTATCAATACTGCCTGCATGATTTAAAACAGCGGACATGTATTCACCCGGGTAATGTGCTTTTAAATAAGCAGTTTGATAGGCAACATAAGCGTAACAGGTAGAGTGTGATTTATTGAAGGCATATTGTGCAAATGCTTCCCAGTCTGTCCAAATTTTATCCAACACATTTTCAGGATGTCCATTTTTAACTGCACCTGCAATAAATTGGGCCTTCATTTTATCCAGTACCGATTTTTGCTTTTTTCCCATGGCTTTTCTCAATACATCGGCATCTCCTTTGGTAAAGCCGCCAATTTTTTGACTCAACAACATTACCTGCTCCTGATATACCGTAATTCCATAAGTGTCGCTTAAATATTCTTTCATTTCAGGCAAGTCATATTTAATTATTTCACGACCATGTTTACGTTCAATGAAATTGGGAATATACGCCATTGGGCCTGGGCGATACAATGCGTTCATCGCTATTAAGTCGGCAAACTTATCGGGTTTTAAATCACGCAAATGTTTTTGCATACCCACCGATTCAAACTGAAACGTAGCGTTGGTTTCTCCTTTTTGGTATAACTGAAATGTTTTTTCATCATCCAAAGGAATTGTATCCAAGTTAATTTTAATCCCATGATTTTGGTAAATCAATTCTAATGCTGTTTTTAAAATGGAAAGGGTTTTTAAACCCAAAAAGTCCATCTTAATTACCCCTGCTTCTTCAATGACCGAACCTTCAATTTGGGTAATCCATAAGGTAGAATCCTTTGAAGTGGCCACAGGCATGATCTCCGTTAAATCCTTTGGGGCAATAATGATACCTGCAGCATGTATACCCGTATTGCGAATAGACCCTTCTAATTTTTCGGCTTCATGCAATACCGTTGCTCTTAAATCATTCCCTTTATAAATTTCCCTTAACTTTTTTATATTGTCGATATCCTCCACTTGGTATCCTTCTTTTTCTGCTAAGGATTTTTCGCCCTCTTTTGCGGTAATCGGTGCATGTAAACAACGACCCAATTCGGTACCAGGTTTATCTGGTACTAATTTTGCAAGCAAGTTGGATTCGGAGAGGGGTAAGTCCATTACACGTGCAACGTCCTTAATACTACTTTTAGCAGCCATGGTACCGTAAGTGATAATTTGGGCTACCTGTTCCTTACCATACTTTTCAACTACATAATCAATTACTTTTTGACGTCCTTCATCATCAAAGTCCGTATCAATATCGGGCATGGACTTTCTGTCCGGATTTAAGAAACGTTCAAATAGCAATTGGTATTTAATGGGGTCAATATTGGTGATCCCAATACAATAGGCAACCACACTACCTGCAGCGGATCCACGACCAGGCCCTACAAACACATCCATCTCCCGACCTGCTTTAATAAAGTCTCCAACAATTAAAAAATATCCTGCAAAACCCATGGTTTGAATAGTAAATAATTCAAAGTCGATTCGTTCTTGAATTTCAGCAGTAATTTCCGGATATCTTTTATGGGCACCTTCCCAAGTAATGTGTTTTAAATATTCCCACTGATTCATGTTGGCATCCTTATGAATCTTAAAGGCCGCAGGTATTGGGAAAGCAGGTAGTAGGATGTCCTTTTTTAGATTTAATACTTCCACTTTATCTACAATGGCATTGGTATTGTCAATGGCTTCTGGAATGTCACTGAACAATTCAATCATCTCATTTTGAGTCTTAAAATAAAACTCATTATTGGGAAATTTAAATCTTCGATTTTGAATTTGTAATTCATCATTCACAAAATCATCAAATCCGGGTGTAGATTGTTTCTCTCCTGTATTCACGCACAATAAAATATCGTGTGCATTGGCATCATCCTCATTTACATAGTGGCTATCATTGGTGGCGATCACCGGCACTTTGAATTTTTTTGCAAATTTTTGCAAAGTAGCATTGATGGTTTCTTGTTCGGGAATTTGGTGTCTTTGTAATTCAATATAATAATCCTCCCCAAATATATCCAACCACCATTTGAATTCTTTTTCAGCAGCTTCCTCGCCATGTCTCAAAATAAATTGAGGCACATGTGCGCCAATACAACAGGTTGTTGCAATAATGCCTTCGTGGTATTGTAAAATAAGTTCCTTGTCTATTCTTGGATACTTACTGTACATACCTTCAATATATCCAAGGGAAGTTAGTTTAATTAAATTTTGATAGCCAATGGCATTTTTAGCCAAGAGCACCTGGTGAAAACGATCGTCTTTATTTTCTTTGGTAAAGGTTTTTTGGTGCCTGTCCTTCACCATATAAAATTCACAACCAACAATGGGTTTTACTACGGGCTCTAATATATCATTGCCGTTTTTGTCCTTGCCAACCACTTTGGTTTTTTTCCATGCCTGATTCACAAAATTAAAAGCCCCAAACATGTTGCCGTGATCGGTAATCGCCAATGCG
Organism: Bacteroidota bacterium; assembly: GCA_947487525.1. GTDB lineage: Bacteria > Bacteroidota > Bacteroidia > Chitinophagales > Chitinophagaceae > Sediminibacterium. The sequence goes on along the minus strand of CANKWR010000057.1, from coordinate 4,359 downwards.
GGCATGTTATCTGACATGGCTTTTTGATATAATTTATCAATGGAAGCGGCACCGTCTAATAGTGAATATTGTGTATGTACGTGTAAATGAGAAAATGTTGGCATAAATAGGATAGGACTAAGTATGCAAATATCGACAAAAGCGGGGGTTAAAAATGGCCTAATTTTCCACAAAAAATGGTTAAAAATGCCATTTCATGACACATTTTCCGTGTTCTTGGCTTAACTTGCATACCATGCGAATCAAGATTTTAAACTATAGCTTCCTTGCGACCACTTCCATCCTTTTGTTGGGAAGTTGCAAGACATTGCAGTCTATTTCAAGTTCGTTAAAGCCGGAGACTAAGCAATCTATTGCAAAAAAAGATAATATTGAATTTTTAGATCAAATCTCTGTTACCCCAGGTAAAGTGTATGTAAAAAAATCATCCTTAGGAATTGAGGAGGTAGTTGACCCTGGCACCAGTTCGAAATTGGATAAAATGCCCACTAATTTATCCGATGTGGAGAAGGCCAACTGGTTGCAATTAAAATATTCCATTTTAATGGATGTGCCTGTTGAAGCTATTAACAATGTGCCCTTGCTTAAAAAAATTGATGAGTGGATTGGGACCCCTTATTATTATGGAGGAAGTACAAAGAACGGGGTAGATTGTTCTTATTTTGCCTTAGATGTGATGAAAGGAACCTTTGACATTAAATTAAACCGAACAGCTGCAGAGCAATATATACAAAGCAAAAGAATTAATTGGGATGAATTAAAAGAGGGTGATTTAATCTTTTTTAAAACGGAAGGCCCCAATAAGATATCTCATGTGGGTATTTACTTAGCTAATAATAAATTTGTACATGCTTCTTCTAAAAGAGGGGTTACCATTAGTGATTTAGGAGAACCCTACTATCAAAAAACCTTATTCAGTATGGGCAGGGTTTCCACCTTGGCTAAATAAACTAGCAGCTTCGATCAAGTATTGTTTTTAATACTTTTCGTATTTTAACTCAACATAATAAATTCGCTTAATTGCTTCTCCAAATTTTTCTGGGTTGAAATTGTTCATTTTAATTAAACGTTTCTGCGGAATAAATGCGGTTGGTAATAAATCAAATGTGTTGCCTTCGTAAGTAAAATGTAATGTTTGGTCAAAACCTGCAATACAATTTTTCCATTGGTAAGTAAGTATTTTTTCTTTTTCATCATAACTATAAAAGAACTCAGGTATTTGAATAGTTCTTAAATATTGATCAAATACTTTACTGAAATCATAGCCCGATTTCTTAGAAATATAATTTTCAATTTGCGCTGTAGTCACTGTTTGATGGTAGAAATCCTTATTCAAACCAATTAAGATAGTACGGAACAAACTATCGTTATGGATAGAATTGCGAATATTATGAATCATGCTGGCTCCTTTTGCATACATGTCACCACTGCCTTCCTCATTCACACCATAATGACCAATAATTGGACGATCATTTCTTATATTCTTTCTAATGCCTAAACTGTACTCATTTCCCGCTTCTTTACCATAATAAAATTCAGTAAACAAGGTTTCTGAATAATTGGTAAAGCCTTCGTGCACCCACATATCCGCAATATCTTTGGTGGTAATATTATTGGCAAACCATTCATGTCCACTTTCGTGTACAATAATAAAGTCCCATTTCATTCCCCAGCCAGATCCTGACAAATCACTCCCCAAATAACCATTCATAAATTTATTACCATAAGCAATAGCAGATTGGTGTTCCATTCCTAAATGGGGGCTTTGAATAATTTTGAAACCATCCTCATAAAAAGGATAAGGGCCAAACCAATGCTCAAATGCTTTGAGCATTTCAGGCACTTGTTTAAATTGCTTACGCGCTTTTGCAGAGTCCTGTCTTAGTGCATAATAATTGATTTCCAAGTTGCCTTTTAGTCCTTTATATTTTTCATTCCATCCAACATAATCACCAATATAGGGGATGATATTGTAATTGTTGATTGGATTGGTTACGTACCAAAAGTAATCTGTTGAATCTGCTTTTTTGGTTGTTGCATTATCCGAATCTGTGGTAATGATCCAGGCCTGGTTTCCGTTGGCAATTGCTTTTAAGTTTTTTTGTGTGGGTAGTTTAATGGAAACGGAGGCGCCACTATCAGGTTCATCCGACTGAACATCCTTACATGGATACCAAACCGATGCCCCTAAACCTTGGCATGCAACCGAAATCCAAGGATTCCCATTGGCATCTTTTTTCCAAATCCAACCTCCATCCCAAGGAGGTCGAATTGCTTCCCTAGGTACCCCATGGTATTTTATATGTAATTCAAATACATCTCCCATGGAAAGTTTCTTTTTCATTTTTGCAAGGGCGATATTCCCATCTCTAGTAAATGGTAAAGTATCAAAATCCAAACTATTTTTTGGATTCACCATCATTGTAATCTGGTCGATGATTAAAGGCTGTTGCAAGTCAATTTGAATAGCATTGCTTTTTTTAATCACTTTAGCGTTCCAAATTACATTTCCTTGAATTGATTTTGTCGCAATATCAGGAGTTACGTTAATTGAATAAGTTTGAATATCAAACCAATCTCTATTTTCATTTAAGCTTCCGCGAAGGGTATCCGCTTTTGTAAAAATGGGTTGTGCATTCATGGACAAACTCATTAATACTAAAGAAAATAAAAGGGCTAGTTGTTTCATAACTCAAATTTGACGATAAAAATAATGGTTTTTATCCATTAAATCTTCGCAGAACCCAATGGGTTATAGATGCCAAATTGAGTAGCCCTATACTAATTAGTCCTTTTTTAACTTGTCTTTAAATACCTTTTCAAATTTTTCTAATTTAGGACCAATTACATAGCGGCAATAACCTTGGTAGGTATTGTTATTGTAATAGTTTTGGTGGTAGCTTTCCGCAGAATAGAATTTTGAAAATGCAGTTACCTCTGTAATAATGGGTTTATCCCAGGCCTTAGCGGCGGTTAATTCGGCTATGTATTTTTCAGCAACTTCCTTTTGGTGTACATTATGGTAAAAAACAGCACTTCGGTATTGTGGACCAACATCATTCCCTTGTTGATTAGGTGTAGTGGGATCATGGGTTTTCCAGAAAACGGCCAATATATCATCTAAACTAATTTTTGTGGTATCATATACAATTTGACATACTTCGGCATGCCCCGTTGTTTTATCACAAACCTGCTCATAAGTAGGATTGTCAACATGTCCGCCACTATAGCCACTGGTTACTTTTACCACCCCTTCCAGTCTTTGATAAATGGCTTCGGTACACCAAAAGCAGCCTGATCCCAGCGTAATTGTTTCTGTATTTGTCATGTCTAATTTGATTGATTTGATTTCTTTTTTATTATTTTTTGTGGTCTGACCGCAGGCTTCCAAGCTAAAAAGAGCTGTTACAAGCAATAATCCTGTTATAATGGGTTTCATAAGTAAAAATTTGGTTGTTTAAAGTAAAACAATCTGTCTCTATAATTGTTCAAAGGGGGATAATGTTTATTTAAGTAAATTTGCTGCCTATTTAGCCCTATGAGAGTATATCCGGAAAATGCCTTAACCCAACTAGAATTTGATAAAATCACAGCCATTTTATTGGGGCATTGTCAAACGACGATTGGAAAGGAATTGGTGGAAGAAATGCGCATTCATACCCATTTAAAGTACATCCAAACTGCATTAAGTCAAACTGAGGAGTACAAATACATTAAATCGGCGAATCAATATTTTCCTTCGGACTTTGTATTAGATATCCGAAAAGATTTAAAACTATTGGGTATTCCTGGTGCACAATTAACAGGGGAGCAATGGTTATTGGCAAGACGCTTAGCCGAACACACTGGAAACTTGTACAAATGGTTTGATGCTGAACGCAAACAAGCCTATTCCAATTTATATGAAGTGATTGGAGATAGCTATTATGAAAAAGCGATTGTTGAAAGCATTGATGAAATTATAGATGATCGAGGGAATGTGAAAGACAATGCCTCGGAGGATTTAGCAAAAATCAGAATGCAATTGTATAAAAAGCGTCAGGAGTTAAGACGCATTTTTGACAAAGTAATACACAGACTAGCCAAAGCGGGTTATACCGCAGATATAGACGAAAGTTTTAGCAACGGTCGCCGTGTAGTGGCTGTATTTTCAGAGTATAAGCGACAAGTGAAAGGTTTTTTACATGGGGAAAGTGATAGTCGTAAAACTGCCTTCATTGAGCCAGAGGAAACGATTGAATTGAACAATGAATTGTATAGTTTAGAACAGGAAGAACAAAAAGAAGTGCAAAGGGTTTTAAGACAACTAACTGCCACTTTATCCCCTTATTCATCCTTATTATTGAGTTATATTCAAAT
>CANKWR010000056.1 GCA_947487525.1 Bacteroidota bacterium | reverse complement strand
GTATTATTACATACTGTTCGTGAGTCCGTGCCTGCAGCTGAACTTAAAGTAATCGTGTTGTTTGGATTTACTACGATCGTTCCTGTCGAAGTCGCAGGTGCACAACCGCCTGTTGTAGCAACGGCAAAGTTAAAAGTACCTGATGAAGTGGGAGTGCCACTTATCGTAACCCCATTATTTGACCAAAAAGCATTAAGGCCAGTTGGCAGGTTTGAAAATAATGCTCCACTTGCAATTGTTGTACTATACGTGATACTTGTAATTGCTGTATTGATACAAACAGTCTGGGAGTCTGTGCCTGCAGCTGATGTTAAAGTGATTGTATCATCAGGTTTTACGGTAATTGTGCCTGTTGCAGTAGCAGACGGACAACCACCTGTAGTATTTATTGTATAACTATAAGTTCCTGCAACAGTTGGAGTACCCGATATTGTTATAACATTGCTAGCCCAATTTCCTGTAACTTCTGGAGGTAATCCATTAAATGTGGCTCCAGTAGCACCTGTTGTGCTATAAGTGATATTAGCCTGTGGTGTATTAATACAAACTGATTGGGAAATGGTACCTGCTCCTGATGTTAGTGTAATTGTATTTAAAGGATTAACCGTGACAATAATCGGCGGATCCATAATTGCTTCTGGACAATATGCATTTTGAGCAACAGATCTATAATAACCAGTTTGAAATTTATTAATTGAATCTTTAGGTAATGTTGTTGATTGAGAATTGATAGTTGTATAAGTAACTCCCCCATTAAATGATTTTTCCCATCTAAGAATAGACCCAACAACATTTGTTAATGCCATATCTGGTGGTGTACTTCCATAGCATATTGAATATGCTTTATTAATTGTTCCTGCCTTTGATGCAGCCCTTACAACAATTGTATCTTCTTGAGTATATTGCGGATTCTGTTGTTGAGTATCACTAATCAAGAAATATTTGGCCCTGTATATTTTAGTTCTAACTAAGCCTTGAGTATTATCTGAAATGTTATTGGGATCGGCAGGGTATGCAGCCTCAGTAGGGTCAGGTGGAGTAATTGGATAGTAATCACTCCATAATAATGGAACTGGAACCCAATTACCAAACCTATTTTTATACTCAAAATAAACATCAACTGAATCAACTTCAGAATGAGCAAATAAGGTTACATATTCACCGGGACAAATTGTAATTGATTTTGTTGTTGCATATGTACTACCAATAACCACAGAAGAAGTTACATTTTGCCCATAACTTTCCTTAGCATTTAAACTAAAAGCTATGACCAAAAAAAATGTAAATATTCGTATGAATTGCTTCAAAATAGCACCCAGTTTAGATTGGGTACTAAGTTACTAATTAATATAAAAATATCTATTGATATGAGTCCATAAAAAAGGCTAAATCCTGCGTTTTAACAAGATTTAGCCTTTTTTTAAGATATTCTAAGAGAATATACTAAATATTAGAAATTTTTAACTTTTGAAACTGCGTTTCTAACTTCATCATATTCATAACTTTTAAACCTTTTACCAAAATTAAGTGCCAATACCAAGGAGGCATTTGCAGTCACATAATTTGATTGCTCCATGTCCGAAATAAGTTTCGCATTTAGGTTTAACATGATGTTCCCGATTTTGGGTCTTAAACCAAATGTAAGGGTATAGAAATCCTTTTTTGAATTCAAAACCGTGTTGGCATCCTTATCAATGATTTCACCTAAGATTTTACCAAAGTTGAGGTTAAACATTTTTAAAGTAAAAAATGACAATTGAGGTTCAATGATAGTTGATTTAAAATACAATCCACCTTGCAATGGAGTGGAACTAGCATTGGTAAAACTATAACTTTGGTTAGGAACCCAAACGGAAACCTTTATACCAAAAGCACTTGATCTTGAACGGTCTTTACCATTTTCAGTAAAATTCTCTTTGATATTTACTTTTCGATATAAACCAAACTCATAAGTGGTAGAAGCAGTTTGAACCTGATAGTTTGCGATATCGGTATTCGGTTGGATACTGTAGAAATTTGAAATTAATCCCGCTCCCATTTGAAATTGGTACTGATAAGGGCGCGTTTTTTTCATTTCTGCTACTTTCTGATCCGTCAATAAATCAACCACTCTCTCCTCTCTTTCATTTAATCCTGTAAGATTTTTTAATACGAATTCGTTTTTCGTTTCAATGATTACGCGATATGCTTCTACATATTTCTTATTAGAAATCATCAAGTCAATATCGTATACCTTTTGTTTGAAAATATTATCATCGATTTGAGCTAAAATAGCATCATACTTACCACTATTATAGTATTTATAGTCCGCTATTTTCTTTAATAGTAATTTGGCATTATTGTAATCCTTGCTTGCTAAGTTTTTTTCTGCTTTATCTACGTATAATTCAAAAACAACTTTCACTAATTGGGTTTTTAAGTCACCGTGCTTAATGATAAAGCTTTGGTCAATTTGACTCAAGGTTTTAATGGCTTCCAATGCTTCTAAATAATCGGTAGATGCAATTTTTGAAGCATATTTTGAATCAATGTAATCAAGGGCTTCCTGTTTTGCATCAATAATTGTGGCATTTCCAGGGTACTTTACCAACAATAAATCAAAATCATTCATCGCACTTTTGTACTCTTTGATTTCATTTCTATTGTCAATATTTTTTACCTTATTTTTTGCCATAATCAAGGCTTCCTGAAAATCATCGGATTCAATGTTACTTAATAAGGAGGTTAATTTAGCATCAAGCTCCTTGAAGTTTTGTTGAAACTCCTCGTCAGTAAGACGGTCTGGATCTAATGTATTTTGCACACTAATTAAAGAGTATAACTCATTTTTCTCCGCCAAAAACTCATTCATTTTAATGGAGTTCAATCTTGTGTTACCTCCTGCTGCAATTACATTGTCGACCTTGCCAGACAATTCTCTTAAGTCAAACTTTAATTTTGAATAATTTTGATCTAAGAAGTCTCTTTTCACAATTGCAATTAATCCATTCACCATTTTAGTTTTATAATCCTCTTGGTATTGAATTATAGGCTCCGTAAATGAAAGCTTAGACTCTATCTTACTCGTAAACTCATACTTAATAATATCAGTAGAATTTGCGTTCTTGCTATTGTTTAAGTTAAGTGAAGTGTTTGACTTTGTTGAACTATTGGCAACCTTAATATTTGAAATAATCTTTTTTGCCAACGCAGTTTTTAACTGCAGCTCTAATTGCTGCTTTACACTTTCAACATCTCTCCCATTTTTAAAGGGCATAGACTCAACAGCATAAAAATAGGTGCTATTTAAGGCTGCCTTTACTGCTGCAGCGTCCTTAAAATCTTTAATGTCTGGTAATGTTTGGCCAAATGCATTCACATTCAATAATGAACATGTTAACAATAGGATGACCATACCAATTTTACTGGATAGGAATTTCATTTTAATAAATGGTTTGTTCTAATAAAAAATAACTGCAACCTAGTTGTCTAACTTAGACATCTCTTTATCAAAGATTTCTCTAAATTTAGCTTGGTCTGATTCTAATTTTAATAATTTTTGGCTTGACATACCATTCATGGCAGCCGCTAAAGCAGCTTTCTTAGAAACTTGTAGTACGATCCAAGTTTGGTAAACGCCATTGGCTTTTTTGAAATATTTTTTCTCTAATTCAGTAACATCCGTTAAAGTTTGACTTACAATCACCCTTGTATTTGACTCGAATTTTTTAGAAAAATCATTTGAATTAGCGTCACTCGTATTTTGTGCATACGCATCCGCTACTTTCTCCAATTTAGTTTTTAATAAAGTAGCCATTTTGCCTTGTGCATTGGTTAAAGCAATGTCACCTGAAAGTTGCAAATCTCTACTTTCACCACTCTCTACCACTCTGATAAATTCAGCATTTGTTTTGAATTCTTTCCCTGAAAAAGGGACATTCTTAATTTCAGTCATGTCTTCACTTTGTGACAATCCAAGTTTTGGAGTACATGAAGTAGACATAACAATAGATACGAATACACTTGACAATACAAGTAGACTATTTCTTTTCATTTTTATTGATTTTAGTTTATAATGTAAACAGATTTGTCAATAAAGATATAAAAAAATGCTAATGCGAAATGTTAATAGACTATTATATTTAGACTATTGACCATTAAATTTAGGTTTGATACTAAATAATGCTACAATTTCCGTGTATTTATACTACGGTTTGCGTTTAATAAATTGATTTACAGCTTGTTATTGAACTCCCTGCACAATCGCTTCTTTATGGATTTTTTGCACCAATCCTTGCAATACCTTGCCTGGGCCTACTTCGGTAAATGAACTCGCCCCGTCCTCTACCATAGTTTGTACTGTTTGTGTCCATCTCACCGCTCCCGTTAACTGTGCAATTAAATTTGCTTTTATTTCAGCTGGATCAGTTACTGCTTTAGCAACCACATTTTGATAGACTGGACAAATGGGGGTATTAAAAGTGGTCGCATTAATCGCATCCGCTAATTCAATTTTAGCTGGCTCCATTAGGGGTGAATGGAATGCGCCTCCTACGGGCAAGACCAAGGCTCTTTTGGCACCTGCTGCTTTCATTTGTTCACAAGCAATTTCAATGCCTTTCACCGAACCAGAAATAACCAACTGTCCTGGACAATTATAATTTGCTGCAACCACTACCTCGCCTGATTCAGCTGATACAGTTGCACATATTTCTTCCACTTTGTCATCGGCCAATGCCAACACTGCAGCCATGGTGGAAGGTTGAATTTCACAAGCTGTTTGCATGGCTTTTGCACGTATACTTACCAAATGTAATGCGGCTGAAAAACTTAAAGTTTTATTGGCCACCAGTGCACTAAACTCGCCTAAAGAATGCCCTGCAACCATATCCGGCACTACTTCCGGCATGGTTAAATAGGCAATCACGGAATGTATAAATACAGCAGGCTGTGTTACATTGGTTTGTTTCAATTGCTCCTCTGTTCCTTCAAACATGATGTCACTTATACGAAATCCCAATATTTCATTTGCCTTTTCAAATAAAGCTTTTGCTGCTTCATTTTGTTCGTATAAATTTTTTCCCATTCCTGAAAACTGACTTCCTTGACCTGGAAATACATAAGCATGTTTTGACATAGTATACTTTTTATATTTTCAAAAATAGGGCTTTAATCATAAACAAAAAAAAGGTGGAGTTTTCACTCCACCTTAACACTAAAACTAACCCGAACCAATAAGTACAATTACTTGTAAATAATGTTCAACTAATCATTTATTTCTACATACTTTAAAAACTCCATTTTGGTTTGCTCTTCTTTAAATTTGCCACCAAAAAAGGTTGTAATAGTATTGGAACTATCGTCTTTTACACCTCTACTTGAAACACATAAATGCTTTGCATCCATCATTATGGCTACATCCTGTGTTTGCAATACCGTTTGCAAAGCTTTACCTACCTGCATTGTAAGGCGTTCTTGAACCTGTGGTCGCTTGGAAAAATATTCCACCAATCTGTTTAATTTACTCAAACCAATCACCTTACCACTACTAATATAAGCTACATGGGCTTTGCCAAAAAAGGGCACAAAATGATGCTCACAATTCGTGTAAAAATTAATGTTTTTTTCCACCAACATTTCATTGTACTGAAACTTATTGTCAAACAATGTCATGCTTGGCATATTCGCTGGATTTAATCCTTGGAATAATTCCTTTACATACATTTTTGCAACGCGAAGTGGTGTACCTCTTAAACTATCGTCACGTAAATCCATGCCCAATATTTCCATAATGGCTTTGAAATGGGGTTCGATCGCTGCGATTTTTTCATCGTCAGTGGCATCAAATGCATCGGTACGCAATGGAGTTTCCACTGAGCTCGCTTTGTGTTGATCACCCATTTCTTCAATCAATAAATTATCTACTGCTAACTTCTCTTCCTTAAGCGGGGTAGTCAACAAAGTTTCTTTCTGTTTCATACAGACGTATTTTTAAGTCAAGTCATTCGGCTATCCGAGGTCTTAATAAATTATAAATGACAATGGCAATATTTTCAGCCGATGGATTTAAATTTTTAAACATCTCAGTATCCATGTTTAAATTTTTATGATCAAATCTACTTTTCACTTCCTCCTCTACAATAGTGCTTAAATCTTTAGTGTTAATTACAAATCCTGTGATTGGATCTGGAACACCAATTACTTGCACTATCAATTCATAGTTATGACCATGATAATTCGGATTGGAACAAGCGCCAAAAACTTGCTTGTTTTTTTCGTCAGTCCAATCAGCACAAAACAATTTATGTGCGGCATTAAAATGCTCTTTCCTAAATACCGCTACTTTTTGACTCATGCTTAAAAATTAAGAGGATAAAGTTACAATATAAATAACGCCTCAAAAGCAATAATGTTTAATCTTATATCAAAAAAGTTAAACGTTGTAGTTTTTTGATCAAAATAAAGTTAAATATTAAACAAAATATAGGTCAATGGAAGCACAATAACCAGTTCCTAGCCACCAAAATACTCAACATAAATTCGCGGAGTCTCGTATAATTTAATGCAGTGCAATTGAATTTCTGAAGGGATATGGGGTGCTAATTGTTTCCAAATAGCCATGGCTAGATTTTCGGTACTACATAATTGCCCCTGCATAAAGGGCACATCCATATTCAAATTCTTATGGTCAAGCTCATCTATAACTAGCTTCTTTATTAAGCCGCTCAGCTTTTTTACATCATATAAAAATCCGGTTTCAGGATTGGGGATCCCCTTCACCGTAATAAATAACTCATAATTATGTCCATGCCAGTTTTCATTGGCACAAACGCCAAACACTTCCTCATTCTTTTCCTTGCTCCAATTTGGATTTGATAATTTATGTGCAGCATTAAAATGTTCTACCCTTGTTAAATACACCATAGTGTTCAAATATATTAGACTACAAAGATATAAATTTGATTGTCAAGAAAGCATTTTTTAGTTCCCTTTACCGACCTTTGTCCTATGAGAATAATCATTTCAGCAGCAACCCATGGTGAATGGATGCCAAGTTTTCAAAAAATAAATCCAAAATACGTTAGTAATAACAAAAAATTCTCCGTTGGATTTCATGAATCAGGCATTGGCATGTTGGCTTCTAGTGTTTCTTTAATGAAAATGTTTACACAAGAAACCCCTACCCTCATTATTCAGGTGGGCATTGCTGGTTGCTTTGATAAAAAAATCCCACTCGGTAAAGTTTTTGCGGTGAAAGATGATTTTGCGGGCGATATTGGGGTAATGGAAAATAAGGTTTGGAAGGATTTATTTGATATGAAATTGGACAAGCCCAATGACGCACCTTATGAAAAAAAGAGTCTTCCTAATCCTTGGTTGAATCAATTTAATTTATTGCAACTTCCAACAAAAAAAGCAGTAACCGTAAATACGATTAGCACCGATAAAAATCGCATACAATTATTAAGTGGTCGATACAAAGCGGTGCTTGAATCCATGGAAGGGGCTAGTTTGCATTATATTGGAAGAGACTTAACCATCCCTTTTATTCAATTAAGGGCCGTAAGTAATTATGTAGGGGAAAGAGATAAGTCAAAATGGAAAATGCAAGAAGCCATTTATAATTTAAACGAAACAATATTAGCTTACTTAGACGCTTTATATAAAATTGCTTAAGATGCCCCTTATTGAAATTGGATTCTCTCCTTGTCCGAATGATACTTTTATTTTTGATGCTTTAGTGAATCACAAAATAGATACCAAGGGTTATGAATTTAAAGTACACTTACAGGATGTGCAAACCCTGAATGAATGGGCCTTAGAGGGCAAACTACCTATTTCAAAAATTAGTTACGGCGTATGGCCCTTGGTGAAAAATAATTACCATTTATTGAATGCCGGTGGTGCATTAGGCAAAGGAGTTGGACCCTTGTTAATTTATAAAAACAAAAGTGATAATGCAAGTAGCGATTCCGAATTACCACAACAATCCAAGCCAGCTATCGACACCATGACTGTTGCAGTTCCGGGCATCAATACCACTGCGCATTTATTATTTAGTGTTGCTTTCCCAGAAGTAAAAAATAAACAATTTTTAATATTCAACGAAATTGAAGACGCTGTGTTATCGGGCAAAGTAGATGCAGGTGTCATTATTCATGAAAACCGTTTCACCTACCAACAAAAAGGATTAAGTAAATGGATGGACCTAGGTACTTATTTTGAAGAAACATTTAATGCTCCCATTCCATTAGGTGGCATTATTGCCCGCAAGGATGTGCCCGCTGCGGAGGTTCAACTCATTGATGGCCTCATTAAAGAAAGTGTGCAATATGCATTCAACAATAGTTACGACACACTTCCTGAATTTGTACAATGTCATGCACAAGAAATGTCAGAACAGGTAATGCGTCAACATATTAATTTGTATGTGAATGATTTTACGATTGACATGGGCCTTACTGGAAAAGAAGCCATTGCGCAATTAGAACATGTTTGGAATACCTTGAATCCATCCACTTAATTTTTATCCATTGCTTGCGCGAATACAAATTGTACCCCTAGGCAGGCTTCAGCGCTTTAGCATACGCTGCTAAAACTCTTTCTCTTGCTTCCTCATGTACCACAATTGGTTTTGGATAGGTAGGTGAATCTAACTCAGGGATCCACTTACGTATATATTTTAAATCCTTGTCAAATTTCTCCGTTTGCAATCGAGGATTAAATACCCTAAAATAAGGTGCAGCGTCACAGCCACTTCCACTAGCCCACTGCCATCCTCCATTGTTTGCGGCTAAATCAAAGTCCAATAATTTTTCGGCAAAATAGGCTTCTCCCCAACGCCAATCAATTAATAAATGCTTGGTTAAAAAACTAGCTACAATCATGCGCACTCTATTGTGCATAAAACCTGTGGTATTTAATTCACGCATACCGGCATCCACAATGGGATAACCCGTGCGTCCTTCACACCAGGCTTCAAATTCTTTTTCATTATTTCGCCATTCAATAAAATCATACTGGGCTTTAAAGGACTTT
>CANKWR010000055.1 GCA_947487525.1 Bacteroidota bacterium | reverse complement strand
TAAAAAACTAGCTACAATCATGCGCACTCTATTGTGCATAAAACCAGTGGTATTTAATTCACGCATACCGGCATCCACAATGGGATAACCCGTGCGTCCTTCACACCAGGCTTCAAATTCTTTTTCATTATTTCGCCATTCAATAAAATCATACTGGGCTTTAAAGGACTTTCCTTTACCCACTTGCGGGAAATGCCATAATATCATATGGTAAAAATCACGCCAAATTAATTCATTGAAAAAAGTACTATTCATGGACTGCGTAGCTAATGCTAATTTCCGAACCGAGATCGTGCCAAATCGCAGGTGCACACTTAATTGTGTTGTTCCTTTAATGGCTGGAAAATTTCGTTGATCGGTGTATTTTTTTACCAAACTTTCTTCCCATACAATGGGTGGCACTTGCAAGTCTGATAACGCAAAGCCAATCTCTTGTAAGGAAGGTATTTTTAAGGGTTTGCTATCTATAAAATAATCCATCAACTTTAATGAAGGATGCAGTTTAGGAACATGATTCACCCAATAAGCACGCCACTTATTGGCATAAGGCGTATAAATAGTATAGGGCTTCCCGTCGTCTTTTACTACTTCCTCTTTTTCAAAAATTACTTGATCCTTGTAGGTATGGAATTCAATTTTATTTGTCTCGAGCAAATTTTTAATTTGCAAATCTCTTTCTATCGCATGGGGTTCATAATCATGATTTGAATAGACCGCTCCTAAGGTATACTTTTTGAGGAGTGTGGTGAAAACATCTAGCGGTTTTCCATACTCCACCAGCATTGATTTGCCTATTTCAATAAGTTCCGTTTGCATGTTCATAATAGTGCGGTGTATAAAATCCACCCGCCTATCTTTTTTATCTTCTAACTTATCCAATATGGTTTTATCAAAAATAAAAACGGGCAACACTTTATGACCCTGTAATTTAGCCTGATACAAAGCATGGTATAGTCCTACATTGTCCTCCAATCTTAAATCTCTTCTAAACCAAAATAAACTTACTGCTTCCTTCATAGCTCAATTCTATTTTTATGGTACTTAAACATCTGTTTATTTAACAATATTAACATAAAATAGTTCTGTATCAAGTACATAATCTTTAATTTAGCTTATGCAAATAGGACAAATCACAGCCGCCCTTGAAAACTGGGCACCCCTTTCTTTTCAGGAAGAATATGATAACTGCGGATTGTTGGCTGGATCCCCCAATACCATTTGTACTGGCGTTTTGTGTTCATTGGACTGCACCGAAGCAGTCATTGACGAGGCTATTGAAAAAGGCTGCAACCTAATTGTAAGCCATCACCCCATTATTTTTAAAGGCATCAAACAATTTGATGAAAATAGCTATGTGGCCAGAACGGTTTTAAAAGCCATTCAACATCATATTGCCCTCTATGCCATTCATACCAATTTGGACAATATACTAGAGGGGGTCAACAAAACCCTGGCAGATCGAATTCATTTGGAAAATAGACGCATTTTGGCGCCGAAACTCGGATTTAAGGACCAAGATGGGAAAGAAATTGGCTCAGGCTTAATTGGGGAACTTCCCCTAGCAACCGATGAGTCCGCTTTTTTACAATGGCTCAAAGAGAAATTCAATTTAGCGGTCATAAAACACACGAAATTTGCTGGAAAACAATTGAAAACCATTGCTTTATGTGGCGGCGCGGGGAGCTTCCTTATTGAGGCCGCCAAAGCCCAAAAAGCCGACTGCTATATCACCAGCGACCTTAAATACCATGACTATTTTGAGGCCGACGGAAGGCTACTTTTGGTAGATATTGGCCATGGGGAGAGTGAACAATGGGTTTCGGAGCTAATTATTGCTCATTTAACCGCTAAATTCCCTACCTTTGCCGTCCTCCAATCCTTGGTGTGTACACAACCTATAACATACTTTAAATAAACTTGAAATATGGCATCAGTCAAAGACTTTTCAGTAGAAGAAAAATTAGTAAATCTTCACAAGCTTCAAACTGTAGATAGCAGTATTGATCAAATCAAAATTCTTCGTGGTGAATTACCAATCGAGGTGAAAGATTTAGATGACGAAGTTCAAGGTTTAGTCAATAGACAAACTAGAATTGAAGAAGAGATCAATGGTATCACCGAATTCATTGAGGACAAAAAAGCTGCCATTAAAGAAAGTGAGGCATTGCTTGCTAAATATGAAACACAAAGCGATAATGTTAAAAACAATCGTGAGTTTGAAGCAATCAACAAGGAAATTGAAATGCAAGGTTTAGAAATTAAATTGAGCGAAAAAAATATCCGTGACGCCAACGAGGAATTAGCAGAAAAAGTAAAGTTGTTGGATGCTGCTAAAAAAACAATCGCTGTAAAAGAAGGCGTTTTAAACCACAAAAAAGAAGAATTAGAAAAAATCATCGCTGATACTGAAATTGAAGAGAAAGAATTAGATATCAAGAGCGCAGAAGCCAGATCTCATATTGACGAGCGTTTATTGTATAGCTACGATCGTATCAGAAATAGCTACCGCAATGGCTTAGCCGTGGTGACAGTGGAAAGAGATGCTTGTGGTGGATGTTTCAACTCCATCCCTCCTCAACGTCAAAGCGAAATTCGCCTACACAAAAAAATCATCGTATGTGAAAACTGCGGTAGAATTTTAGTGGAGGAAGAAGCAGCGACAGCTGCCGATGCAAAAAAGAAGTAATCGCCAATAAAGTAATTATTACTTAAAATATTCCTAGAAAGGGTAGCTCAACAGCTACCCTTTCTTTATTTTTGCACTATGCGTAAACTGATTTTGATATGGACCATGGCATTTGCAATGAGCACTGTAAATGCACAGTCCCCTCAATATGTTTGGAATGAGCAAGCGCAAAAAATATACGAATCCATTACTTCGCTAAAAATTCCAGAAGGGCGAAAACTACTTACCCTTGAAAAAAAAGCAGCCCCCAATAATTTAATCCTCACTTTGCTGGAAAGCTATGCTGATTTTTATGAACTATTTTTAAACGAGGACCCTGCCATTTTTAAAAAATTACACCCGCAATTTGAAATACGTATTAAGCAATTGGAAGCGGGCCCCAAGAACTCCCCCTATTATTTATATAGTTTAGGGGTAGTGCAATTACATAAATCACTTTCCGCGATTCGCTTTGACAAAAACTTAGAGGGCGCCATGGATTTTCGAAAATCATACCAATACTTTAAAGAAAATCGAAAAGCCTATCCAAATTTTTCTCCCAATGACTTTTACTTTGGCGTAATGACTACCGTGGTAGGTACCATACCCAAAGGGTATCAGTGGATTGCCAATATTTTAGGACTCAATGGCCGTATCAGCGATGGAAATGCCCTGGTGCTGAAATACCTGAATAGTAAGGACGAAAACAATAAACGATGTCGCAATGAGGCTTTATTAGTGTATCCTTATTTGATTATGAACTTTGAAGGGAATCAACGTAAAACATTTAATTATATTGAATCCATACCCTATGATTTTAAAAGGAATCAGGCACATGCCTACATGGCAACCAATTTATACCTCAACCATCAACAGTCTAAAAAAGCGTTAAACATTATCCAGCAAATGGATAAATCAGATGCCTATTTAGCCCTCCCCTTTTGGAATTTAGAAACAGGCTATGCCTATATCAATGAACTAAAATTAGATGCAGCTAAAAAAGCATTAATTAATTTCGTAAACAGTTTTAGAGGAAAATTTTATATCAAAGATGCTTATGAAAAATTATCCTGGATAGCTTATTTACAAGGAGACTCAAAACAAGCAGAAGCCTATCGTAAATTAGTGCTTACTGCGGGAAATCAAGTTACCGATGCCGACAAGCAAGCATTTCAAAATGCAAAAAAGGGGATTTGGCCCAATGCCTTATTGTTAAAATCAAGGCTATTGAGTGACGGAGGTTATCAAACGGAGGCATTTAATTTATTGGCAGGTAAAACCAGCAATGATTTTACCATTGAGGCTGACAAAACAGAATTCTCCTACCGATTGGCAAGAATCTGTGATTTAAATGGGCAGGATGATTTGGCATTAAAATATTATAAGTCAACCATGGACCGCGGGGCCAATCAGCCCGAATATTTTGCAGCCCGAGCCGCATTACAATCAGGTTTGATTTATGAAAGTAAAGGGCAGTTTGGGAAGGCATTAGTATTTTATCAATTATGCATTGACATGAAGGATCATGCATTTAAAAATTCCTTAGACCAAAAAGCGAAATCCGGAATTCAACGATGTCGTAAACAATGACATCTTAAATTATAATGTATATTGCAATAGCAATGTTAAACAAGTTAGAAATACAGAATTACATATTAATAGACCAGCTCTCTATTGACCTATCCGCTAAATTATCCGTAATCACAGGTGAAACAGGTGCAGGTAAAAGTATTATCATGGGAGCATTGGGTTTGATACTGGGCGATAGAGCTGACAGTACGGTATGTCGCAATGCAGAGAAAAAATGTTTTATCGAAGGTCATTTTCAACTCAACAACAAGGAACAGTACGCTGCTTTTTTTGAAGCCAACGAAATTGATTTATCAGACGAACTCATCATCAGAAGAGAAATAAGTGCACAGGGAAAATCAAGGGCTTTTATCAACGACACCCCTATTAATCTCAATGAATTAAAACAACTTACCAGTCAACTTGTTGATTTGCACCAACAATTTGACACTTTAACCTTAGGCGATACCGATTTTCAAAGAACGGTCATTGACGCATTGGCCAACTTACAAAAAGAGCTTGTTGCCTATCAGTCTGCTTTTAATGATTGGAAAGAAAATGAAAAGCAATTAAATGAATTGATTGCACAAAAGGAAGCCTTTGAAAAAACGGAGAGCTACAACAAGCATTTACTGGAGGAATTGGCAACACTTAGTTTAAAAGAAAATGAGCTTGAAAATATTGAGAAAGAATTGAAATTTTTGGAAAATGCAGTTCAGATAAAAGCACAACTTGACCAGAGTGTACAAATACTAGAAACCGCTGATAACCCTATTGTGCAGCAAGTAAAACAAATTAGCCATGCCCTTGAATCTATTGTTAAATGGCAGCCCGATTTTGAAGAATTGTTAATGCGATTAAAAACAGCTCAAATTGAGCTTGCCGACATTTCAAGTGAATTAATTGGCTGGCAGGATAAAATTGATTTTGATGAAAACAAAATTACCCAATTACAAGAACGACTTTCGGCAGGATATGGCTTACAAAAAAAGCACAAGGTTCAATCCACTGCCGAACTACTAGGGATTCAAGCGCAATTGGAAAAGGATTTGGAAGCCGTATTAAATTTGGAAGAAACCATCCAACAACTTACAAAAAAAGTAGCCGAAGGATATAAGAAGGTAGCCGCACAAGCAACTGCCTTAAGTGAACAAAGAAAAAAACAAGCTGAACCATTTACAAAAAATGTAAATCAGCTATTGCATCAAGTGGGCATGCCCAATGCGAAAATTAAAGTCACTATCGAACAGGTTCCATTTAACCAATATGGGCAGGATAAAATGGATATCCTTTTTGACGCCAATAATACCAATCGATTTGAACCTATT
Organism: Bacteroidota bacterium; assembly: GCA_947487525.1. Classification (GTDB taxonomy): domain Bacteria; phylum Bacteroidota; class Bacteroidia; order Chitinophagales; family Chitinophagaceae; genus Sediminibacterium. The sequence continues at coordinate 3,988 of CANKWR010000055.1, read as the reverse complement.
CGAAAAGTAGCCAGTGGTGGTGAATTAAGTAGATTAATGCTTTGTATTAAATCGCTAGTAGCAAAATCAGTGGATTTGCCTACTATGATTTTTGATGAGATCGATACGGGCATTTCAGGAGAACCTGCTAAACAAGTAGGATTATTGCTTCAAAATTTAGGTGCCAATAGACAAGTGCTTTGCATCACCCACCAACCTCAAATTGCAGCCAAGGGCCACACCCATTTATATGTATATAAGGAGCAAAAGGGGGCAGCTACGCAAACGCATTTACGTGCACTTGGCCAGGAGGAAAGAGTGCAGCACATAGCCCGCATGATTGGCGGAGACCCTCCAAGTAAATCAGCCTTGGACAACGCAAAAGAGCTCATGTTGAATTAAGCTTTTTTATGCGGGTTTATCAGCGATTATATTTAATTTTACCCTACTAAATAACCATCAACATGGCATACAATTTATTGAAAGGAAAGAGAGGAATAATTACGGGTGCTTTGGACAGCAATTCAATTGCTTGGAAAGTAGCTGAAAAAGCCCACGAGGAAGGTGCCAGCTTTGTATTAACCAATGCGCCTATTGCAATGCGTATGGGGGAAATAAATAGCCTGGCTGAAAAAACCAATTCTAAAATTGTGCCTGCCGACGCAACCAGCGTGGAGGAATTAACCAACTTATTTACCGAGTCTCAACAAATATTAGGGGGCAAAATCGATTTCGTATTGCATTCAATTGGAATGAGTGTAAATATTAGAAAGAAAATTGCCTACCCTGAATTAAACTACGATTATTATGCAAAAGGCGTAGACGTATCTGCCATGTCCTTACATAAAATGCTAAGCGTAGCTTACAATATGGATGCGTTAAATGAGGAAGCAAGTGTCGTGGCATTAACTTATGCAGCAGCACAAAGAACCTACCCTTTCTACACTGATATGGCCGATATTAAAGCATTATTAGAATCTATAGCACGTAGCTTTGGTTACCATTATGGTTTAAAGAAAAGAGTACGTGTAAATACAGTATCACAATCGCCTACTAAAACAACAGCGGGTACCGGTATTAAAGGATTTGGCGACTTTTTTGATTATGCCGATGCTATTGCCCCATTAGGCAATGCAAGTGCTGAGGATTGTGCAAACTATTGTATCACTTTATTCTCTGATCTAACGAAAATGGTGACGATGCAAAACTTATTCCATGATGGAGGCTACTCAACCACTGGAGTGAGTGATTTAATCATGCAAAAAACAGGTATCACCGAATAATAACCATCTACCTTAAATAATTCAATTACAACCTATAATGGAAGCAACAAATCAACTCATTGAAAATATTGGTTATGTAGGATCTCTTTTAACCTCCATCACTTTTATTCCACAGGTATATAAATCTTGGAAATCAAAAAGCGTAGGAGATTTAAGTATCGCTATGATTTTTATTGTTGTTTCTAGTACTATCGTATGGTTAACCTATGGCTATCTAATTAGTAGTGGCCCGGTGTTAGTTGCCAATACCGTTGTATTGGTATTAACCTTAGTACTCCTTTATTTTAAAAGCATCTTTAAAAAGCCTTCAGATCATCAAAATAATTTAAACTAATTTTTATTTTTCTAGGCTAAGTTCTTCCGCAAGCCGAAAAAATTAATACTCGTCCTCATTGAACATGAAGTCTTCTTGGCTTGGATAATCAGGCCAAATGTCTTCAATGCTTTCATATACTTCTCCTTCGTCCTCTAGTTCTTGTAAATTTTCAACTACTTCAATAGGAGCACCGCTTCTTATGGAGTAATCAATTAATTCGTCTTTGGAAGCTGGCCAAGGAGCTTCCTCTAAATAGCTGGCTAATTCTAAAGTCCAAAACATAGCGTATTATTTTGTGCAAAAGTAGCCGTATAAATGATACAACCAAATGTGTTTTTTCTACAGGATGTAAACAAATTGTGAATTTTGGCAAAAAATGGCCCAGAATTACTAGGTTTGTACTATGGATCAAGCCTCAAAACTACTAGTAGCCAAGGACATATGGAAGAATTATGGCCCCGTTTCGGTACTCAAGGGGGTTTCCCTTGAACTAGAAAAAGGGGAACTGGTTTCGATTGTAGGCGCTTCTGGGGCTGGCAAATCCACCCTCTTATACATTGTTAGCAGTTTGGAGAAAGCCGATCAAGGAGAGGTTTTATTCAATGGCAAGTCCATTACGACCCTATCCAATAAGCAATTGGCAAACCATAGAAATCATTCCATGGGCTTTGTTTTTCAATTTCATCATTTACTTCCCGAGTTCACCGCTTTAGAGAATGTTTGCATCCCGGGATGGATTGCAAAAGAGCCAAAAAAGAAAGTTAACCAACGTGCGCTTGAGTTATTAGATTATATGGGACTGGGGGACAAGAAAGACAAAAAGCCCAACAGTTTATCTGGTGGAGAGCAGCAAAGAGTCGCTGTGGCGAGGGCCTTATTAAACAGCCCAGCATTGATATTTGCTGACGAGCCCACTGGAAATTTAGACAGTGAAAATGCGGCTTCCTTACATGAACTATTCATTCGTTTACGAAATGAAATGAATCAAACCTTTCTTATTGTAACGCACAATGAATTACTAGCGAATATGAGCAATAGGAAATTGCAAATGAAAGACGGTCAATTTATTTAAACCCCCATTATTATACTCTGGGCTTCCAAGGCTGGTCTGCTACTCCATTTAAATGTCCAATATATCTTGCCAATACAAATAAATAATCGCTTAAACGATTTAGGTATTTAATGACCATGGGTTCTACGAACAATTCTTCCTCTTGTAAATTAACACACCAACGCTCTGCTCTACGACATACACAACGTGCAATATGTGCTGTTGAAATTGCTTGATGTCCAACTGGCAAAATAAATGACTTCATCGGTTCCAACACCGAATTCATGGCATCAATATGTTGCTCTAAATACAGTATATCGTCTTCCTTTAAATCTGGTATTTTCAAATGCGGTTCTTTGTCAGGATCACAAGCCAATGATGAACCTACTGTAAACAATCGATCCTGCACTTCCTTCAAAATTGCTTTCACCCCAGCATCTTGAATCAAATCACTCAGCAATCCGACAAAAGAGTTTAACTCATCCACGGTTCCGTAGGATTCAATTCTAATATGGCTTTTAGGGACCCTCGTTCCACCAATTAATGAAGTTTTTCCTAAATCTCCTGCTTTTGTATAAATTTTCATACCCTACTTTTACTTTATTTTATATAGGAACAAAACTAGCTAAATAAAGTTCACTCAACCCATAAAAAAGCCCCCAAAAGGAGGCTTCTTATTCACTATTTTAAAATAGGGTGATAATTATTTGTGATTGGTGTTTAAAGTATCAGTTTCAATGAGACCGTCTCTTAAACGAACCACCCTATGTGCATACTGGGCAATTTCTTCCTCATGAGTAACCAATACCACCGTATTTCCGGCAGATTGAATTTTTCCAAACAATTCCATTACTTCTACTGAAGTTTTTGAATCCAAATTACCCGTTGGCTCATCGGCTAATAAAATAGAAGGATTATTTACCAAGGCACGTGCAATGGCAACACGTTGAATTTGTCCACCACTCAATTCGTTGGACTTATGATGACTTCTGTCTGCTAAGCCTACTTTTTCCAATGCAACCATGGCCCTGTCAATTCTATCTTTTTTAGAAATCCCTGCATACACTAATGGCAAAGCTACATTTTCAGCAGCGGACAATCTTGGCAATAAATTAAATTGTTGAAACACAAATCCAATTTCAATATTTCTAATGCCCGCTAATTCATCATCAGTCATTTTACTTACATCATGCCCATTCAAATTATAAATCCCACTGGTAGGTGAATCCAAGCAGCCTAAAATATTCATTAAGGTACTTTTACCACTACCTGAAGGACCCATTACTGCAACATATTCGTTTCTATTAATATCTAAATCAATTCCTTTTAAAACTGGAATGGCTTGGTTGGCCATGAAAT
>CANKWR010000054.1 GCA_947487525.1 Bacteroidota bacterium | reverse complement strand
ACCCAGTGAGGGAGACGCTATCTAGTTATTTATCTTTAGCTATCGCATTTGAGTGTTCAAACTTAATACTCCGCTGTAATGCCTGTATAATTTTGCGGCGTGATTTGCTTTAATTCTTTTTTCAAAGCCGCAGTTACTTTTAGTCCGTCTATGAATTTGTGCATGGATTTTTTATCAATCTTGCTATTGCCTCTTGTTAAATCCTTTAATGCTTCATAAGGATTTGGATATTTCTCCCGACGTAAAATTGTTTGAATAGCTTCCGCCACTACTGCCCAGTTGTTTTCTAAATCTTGCTGAATTTTAGTTTCGTTTAAGATTAATTTACCCAATCCTTTTTCTAAAGAGTTGATGGCAATGGCAATATGCCCAACGGGCACGCCAATATTTCTTAACACCGTTGAATCCGTTAAGTCTCTTTGTAAACGGCTAATAGGCAATTTAGCGGCTAAATGTTCTAATAAGGCATTTGCGATACCTAAATTTCCTTCGGCATTTTCAAAATCGATGGGATTTACTTTATGTGGCATGGCACTGGATCCAACCTCGCCCTTTTTTGTTTGTTGCTTAAAGTAATCCATGGAAATGTAGGTCCAGATATCACGAGACAAATCAATTAAAATATTATTGATTCTTTTCAAGTTGTCACAATGCGCTGCAAAGTTGTCATAGTGCTCAATTTGTGTAGTGAATTGCATTCTTTGTAAACCCAATACATCTTCTACAAATTCATTACCCAATGATACCCAATTCTTTTTTGGATAAGCGATATGGTGGGCGTTAAAGTTACCCGTTGCACCTCCAAATTTTGCTGCATAAGGAATAGTAGCGAACAGTTCAATTTGATTGTGTAGACGCTCTACAAATACCATGACTTCTTTTCCTAAAGTAGTTGGAGATGCTGCCTGGCCATGGGTTCTCGCCAATAAAGGAACCTTCTTCCATTGCTTTGCAAATTGGTATAATTTGTTTTGCAAATTCACCAATGCAGGCAAAGTACTGTTTTCCATGGCATCCTTCCAGCTTAATGGAATGGCGGTATTATTGATGTCTTGAGAAGTCAATCCAAAATGAATCCACTCTTTCAATTCACTTGCTTTATGGGCATCTAAAATTTCTTTTAAAAAGTATTCTACTGCTTTTACATCGTGATTGGTGGTTGCTTCAATTGTTTTTATTTTTTGCGCATCCTCCTCCGAAAAATTTTCTACCACTGCCAACATTGCTTTTTTTAAAGCAGGGGTTACTTTAAAAAACTTTTTATCTGCCAGGAATAAAAAATAATGCACTTCTACTAACACCCTGTACTTAATTAAGCCAAATTCTGAAAAATAGCTGCTTAAATTAGCTGTTTGCTTATGGTAACGACCGTCGATGGGAGAGATAGCGCTAAGTTGTGACATATTGATTGCTTTAAACAATTGGTTTTTAATATCTTTGCGCAAAGTTAATTCAATTGGAGAGAAAGTGGCGCATTGGGGCGGTAAGTTATTTAAACACCCGTCCATTATTACTGGGTTTAGAGCAGTCTGGCTTAATGCCACAGATTGAATTAGTGAAGGCCTACCCGGCGAAGATTGCCCAAGATTTAATGGAGGGCACCATTGATATGGGCCTGGTTCCAGTGGCAGTGATTCCCTTGTTAAAAGAAGCGCATTTGGTGTCCAATTATTGTATTGGTGCCCTGGGTGATGTGGCAAGTGTGTGTATTTTCAGCAAAGTGCCCATGGAGGAAATCGAAAAAGTATACCTGGACTATCAAAGCCGAACCTCGGTTCAATTGGCGCGCATCTTACTAAAGCAATTTTGGAAAAAAGAAGTGGAGTTTTTAAAGGCCGAAGAAGGATATATTCAACAAATTGAAGGTAGTACAGCGGGTGTAATTATTGGAGACCGTGCATTGGCAAGCCGTCCGCATTTTGACTATATCTATGATTTAGCTTCTGCATGGATTGCACACACTGGGCATCCGTTTGTATTTGCAACCTGGATCGCCAACAAACCAATGCCAGCTGATTTTATGGAGGCATTTGACAAAGCGAATGCCTATGGATTACAGCGAATTGAAGAAGTGATTGCAGGGATACCAAGCGCAGAACAGGTAGTTGATTTGCATAAATACTACACTGAAAATATCAGTTATGATTTTGATGCAGCAAAAAAAAGGGGGTTGGATTTATTTTTATCCTTGCTTGACAAACCTGTTTAACTGCTTTTGCACAAATCCCTTTGCATAATCTAATATTTCAGGTGCGGGATTGATCCAAACAGTTAATAGATAAAATCCAATTGCATATACGGTGGATTGAATTGCAATGTTCCATACAAAATTGGCAGGTGCTGGAATTTGGTGTACCAAAAGCATGAGTCCTATACTCAACAAAACAAATAGACCATGCTTCCAACGGTAGGGTTGCAAATTGAATTTCTTGTATAAAAAAGCAAAACGAACGGAGTTGTATAGGGTATAAGCAATCAAATTGGAAATGGCTAGCCCAGTTAAATCATAATGCTGAATTAAGTAATAGTTTAACGGAATGGAAATAATTACAAACATGACATTCGTGAAGAAGTCAAATTTCCAATAGTTGGAAGTGCCAATGATTTGTGCATTCACACCAGTTGCTAAATCAATGAGTTTAGCAAGCCCCATAATAAAAGCAAGGTTTACAATGGCATCATAACCACCTCCTTGTTTATGACTTACCCAGTTTAAAAACGAAACTAGGTTTTGGATATTTAACCAAATTAACCCAAACAATAAAAGGCCTACCGCTAGTAAATTAGAGACACTTTTGTGGTAAATATGTTTAATGTTGTCAAAATCCTTTTCTTTCCATGACTTAGCAAGGATAGGGATGCTGATGGAAGTAAGGCTTCTTTGAGGAATCTCTAAAATAGCAGAAACATAGGTTGCAATGGCAAAAATACTGGCATCACTTAGCCCTTTTAATCCCACAATCATAAAAGTGTCATTGGTTCTTGCCAATAAATTAAAAAACTGCCCTGCAAAAACAAACAACGCAAAGCTAATCATCCTACCCTTGAGCCTTTTGGTCACAGCACTTATTTTGAAATTACTGATTGACCATTGACCAGATCTGATTAAACTAAATAACAAGTACAGCATCGGCAATACATAGATGCAGCTAAACAATGTTATAAATTGATTTAGGTTTAAATAATGAAAGCCAAACAATAAAATCAAAATGGTCGTGAGTATGCGTATGGCCGTTTCTCTCAAAAAGTTTGTCATCACCCCTTTGTGTAATCCCCAAGCAAAGGCTTCCAGCCAATAAAAAATCAATAAGAAAAAAGTATAAGGATATATGTAGCTAAAATAATATCCCAAACTAGGAGACTTCCCTAAATTATGAATAATGAATTCCTTGTTATTCCAGCCAATCAAAAGTAAAATACCAAATCCCAGCAAGTTAATCATCAATGTGATGAAAGGGAGCTCGTTTTTGTTGGTGCCTAAATAATGATTGTAAAAAGGGTAAAATTTATATACTACTGGGAGAGTACCTAAAGTGCAAAATACCGACAAGGTAGCGCCAATATCAATCATGGCCCTTACCAAGCCCTGGTCGTTTTTGGAGAAAAATAGGGGGAACAAAACAAGCAGGTTGATTGCGCCAATCAAGAATCCTAAAAAAATGAAATAGGATGATTTTATGCCTTGTTTTTGAATAATACCCATTGTACAAATATATTATTATTTATACTTCCCGGTGAGCCTATTCTTCAATAGCTTCCAAATGGTAGCATAGGCAATCCGACTCTCGGTATAAATCACTTGTTTATCATCAATTAATTTTGTTAAACAATGCATATACCAATCCTTGTGTTTCTCTAAAATGTATTCAATAATGCCAGCTCTATTGGGATGTGTGTGGTTTTTAAGGGTGGATTTATCTGTTTGGCGGTAGTACAATAAGTACTCTGGTATTACGTGCACTTCCAAATTTAGTTGCGTGATTCTAATGTAAAATTCCCAGTCCTCATAACCAAGCTTCATGCTTTCATCATAGCCACCCACTTGATCCCAAATATCCTTTCGAACCATGGCGCAAGCGGGACATTGGTTCGAGAACAAAAAGTTAAATGCATTGCCACCCCTTGGTTTTGAATTGCCCGTTTTGTTGCCAAAATATTTAATATAACTGGTCACCACTGCGGTGCTAGGTTCCTTTTCAAGTACTTTAATTGCTTTGTCAAAAAAACTAGGATCGAAATAATCGTCTGCGTCTAAGGCAGCTATATATTTCCCTGTGGCATGTTGTACCCCATAATTTCTTGCAGCAGACATTCGGCCATTTTCTTTATGCAGCACTTTAATATTTTCCTGCGTTTCAAATTGCTTTAAAACCGCTAAGGTTTTTTCGTCGGTAGAGCCATCATTGACAATGATTATTTCAAAAGATTTTTCTGTTTGTAATTGAAGCTTTGCAATAGTTTCTGGCAAAAAAGCCCCGTCGTTATAACAAGGAATGACTACGCTGATTAATGGGTTCATGTTGGGGTAGTTTACTTGTAACAGAAAATATTTAATTGAACGTCAAATGGAGTGCCTGTGCTTTGTTCCACAAAAGGATTTTTTAAGTTGTCGGCCGCCATTTTGATATATACTTTAAAGCCTGCCTTTTTTACAATTTCCAAAAGTTCGATTAATTTATTTGTCTCGCTTGATGTACCGTGGTATTCTAAGAAAAAATTTAGCACTTTCACCAGTTGGTCTTTACAATCTTTCACTACCTCGAATTCGGCACCCTCAATATCCATTTTCAAGAAATCGATTATTTCAAAATTGGATAAGAACTTCGCCAATTGAATGGCTTTCACTTTTGTAGCACTTTGACCTGACTTGTCTATTTGACTTGCTTCAGATCCCTTATTGCTAAATGATAAGTTGGTATTTTCAATCCAAACGGCCTCATTGTGTAAATGCACATTGGACAATTTGTTGGAAGCAATATTTGATTCAAGCAATTTAAATAAAGTTTCATCTGGCTCGAATGCATATACCTTACTATTGGGATAAGCGAGGCTAAAATACAAAGTGCTCAACCCGATATTGGCACCACAATCAATAATTACTGGATGTGCAGCCACCGTGTTGAACCTATAAATTTCTTCCGTAAAAATTTCCTTATGAGTTTTGATTACTTCATAGGGACGAATATAATTGAGCGTAAATTCACCAAAATGGCGTTGTTTAAGTGATTGGTCATCTTGATGCTTTAATAACTTTTCTCCAAGCCAGCTCATTTTGTTGAAATTGGAATGGGTTGGTTTTTTGCGAAGCCTTTTTCCAATTCCGTTTAGTATATTTGTAATTATCATTAATACATTTTTTAGATGTCTGCACCTTTAATTTCCATTTGTATTCCTGCCTATAAAAAGCCTGAATTTGTCATTAGAGCCATTCAGTCTATTCAAAAGCAGTCCTATAAGCAGGTGGAAATTATCATTTCTGACGACTCCCCCAATGAGGATATAAAAATAGCGATACAATCTTATATTTCTGAGCTGAACATAAAATATTATCATAACCAGCCAGCATTAAAAAGTCCCAAAAATTGGAATAATGCCATCTCCTTATCTACTGGGGAATATTTTATGCTTTTGCACCAGGATGATTGGTTGGAATCCGTTGATTGTTTGTCAACCTATATCAAAGCCTTTGATGCGCATCCTAAGGCCCAATTTGTTTTTTGTAAAAACACGGCTATTCAGCCAGATGGCACCCAATTGACTTTACAATACCTTACTTCTTTGCTAAAAGATATGGGCAAAAGGCCCAACCATATTTTAAGGGCCAATGTAATTGGACCACCAAGTAATACCATGCTTAAAAGAGGGGTTGGGGTTAATTATGACGAGGACTATATTTGGTTGGTGGACGTGGATTACTATGTATCCTTGTTAAATAAAGGGTATGAATATGTGTATTTAGATGCGCACTTAGTAAGTATTGGTTTGCACGAGGACCAGACCACGGTGTTTTGTAGAAACAATGATGACGTTATTGTAAAAGAAAATATTTGGTTCGCAGAAAAAATGGGAAATAGCGCTTTCTCTGATATTTTGATTTATGATTATTATTGGAGATTGCTTCGTAATTATAAAAGAAGATCTATTCAGGATATGGTCAATGATGGGGTTGCTGAAAACCGAATTTTGCCGGTGATAAAAAAAATGCTCTCCTTGCAAAGAAAGTTCCCACTTCAATTACTCAAGTTCGGTCCTTTTTCAAAATTGTTAATGACCTTAAGCTATTTACAAAGACCATAACAATAAGTGCGGGTTTTTTGGTAGGTCGTTTTTTATTAAACCTTAGGTGCAAATATGTTTTTGTATCGCAATGCCTTTTTCTCAATCAATATCCAGGACAGGTAACCCATAAGGAAACAAAGGAGCGTACTACTTATCATGAGTACGAGGGTACTAGGTTTGAAAAAATAAATAATAAACTGCTGCACAGGGAAGCCATACAAGTAAATTCCATAGGAGGGATCGCCCAATACCTTATGGGACAGGGTAGCAATGGAAGAGCTTTGCTTGCCCAAATAAATAATAATAAAGGGAAGGCTTACTTGTACCCAGCTATAATTTAACTTAAATAGGATGGCCAGGAGTAAAATAACAAAGGAGCCCAAAACGATGAATTGTTTATACGGAATTTTATCCCAATTAAAACAGGCAAGTAAGGATCCCATTAGGAAGTAAGTGCCTAAATCAAATACCAATTCAAGGCTGATTGGGGAGCTCACTTTTTTTATTTCATCGAGAAAAAAAAGATTGCCTACAAAAAATCCCACAAGCGTGATAATGAGGATGGTCTTTAACATGTTTTTATTTCGACGAATAGGAAATAAAAACAAGAGTAATAGGTAAAACAGGAACTCAAATTCGATGGTCCATAAGGAGCCATTGATTGCCTTGTTTGGCAGATTTTCAAAAACGCCTTGGATGAAAAAATGTGGCATGAATAAAATACTGTTGCCTATAAAGTATTTATAAATTTCTGGTTGCAATAAATAATAGCCTTGGTAGGTTGGATAAATAAAATAAATGACTAGTAGGGTGAGGGCTAATACAACAATTAATGCTGGGAAAATGCGCAATATTCTCTTGGTCAGGTAATCAAGGATTGATTTACTTCGCTCCAGGCTTTGGAATATTAAATAACCGCTGATGATAAAAAAGCCTTTTACCCCAATAAAAGAAAAAATCATATATCCGTTGGTGAGTTTTGCAAGTGGATCGGTTGGGCCATCCCCATTAAGTACATAACTATGTGATACAATTACAAACCATGCAAATAAGATTCGAATGATATCAAAATTATTGGCAATTCTTGTTTCTTTAGTTTGGAGCATTAATAAAGCTTATTCTTGTTGCACAAATATATCTTATTTTATGTTTATCTTCATTGTCCAAAATCTACCTCAGTAAAGATGCGCCTGTCCATTATCATTGTTAATTATAAATCTACTTCGTATATTTTAGATTGCTTGGCATCGGCTGAATCTTCTTTAGTGAATGATCCAACAATTGAATGGATCATAGTGGACAATGAAGTGCCTGCGGTTTGTAAGCATCAACTGTCCCCTCCATTCCCTTTTGTTAAATGGGTTGAAATGGGATACAATGCAGGATTTGCAAGAGCAAATAATGCCGGTATTAAAGTGGCGACAGGGTCTACTCTATTATTGCTTAATCCGGATACCTTGTTAATTCCAGGGTGTATTCAAAATTGTTTAAGCAGGCTAGAAGCGTCAGCGCTTATTGCCTGTGGCGTACAATTGATTTACCCAAATAAAGCGCCTCAATTTTCAGGCAGTAAATTTGTTAAAGGGGGGCTGAATCATTTATTGGAACTTCCCTATTGGGGAGGCTTTGTTAAATGGGTTGCATCATTGATGAAGCAATCAAAACCATCCATTATTAAAGCAAGTCAGGCGCAATTAGTGGACTGGGTAAGTGGTGCTTTTTTAATGGTGAAAAAAACCGCTATTGAAAAAGCAGGGGTATTGGACGAGGATTTCTTTTTATATGCGGAGGAAGTGGAGTGGTGCAGCCGATTATCCCAACAAGGAAGCATTTGTATTTATGGAGATATTGAAGTGATTCATTTAATAGGAACTTCAATACAAACAGAAACCGGTTCAAGTGACAATAGCTATACCAATTTATCAGATAAAAAAGGGTTGCAATTAATGGTTTCTAATCATGTTCGCATTAGAAAGCATTACGGAGTTGGGTGGTTTTTTATTTTATTGCTCAACTATACATGGGCCATCCCATTTGCTTTGATCACAAGCTTATTGTACAATGGGTTTACATTAAAGAACCCTTTTAAAGACTACCGCTACTTGAGTGGTTTTGCGCTTAATGTATTTAAATTATGGGGACTTATGCCAACCATTGTGATAGGCAAACCTCATTTTTACAAGTGTATCTAATAGCCTAAAAGTCCTTTTAAAGCGTCCATTCTAAATTGAATGACAGGCATTGTTTTCGCTGGTGTTCCCTGCAAGGCATACTTTACGCCTAAGAACATGGCTGCAAGTAATTTGAACCCATATTCAATTACCTTATTGGTATAGGAAGCGCTGCTGATTGCTTTGGTTCTGGATCTTTCGCCTCTTCCAATCCCACTGGCTACCCGATACAAATAGGCAGGCGTTAGCTTGCTCACTTCCACTACATGGTGCACAATAATGGAGGGATCGTAATAAATGGTATGGTCAAGTGCCATGATTTTATAAAACAACTCTTTTCCTTCACCCCCAATTCTTAATGTACCTACCACACCTGGTATTTGCTCATTAAATCCGCCTATTTGGTCAAATACCTGCTTAGCAACAATCATATTTGATTCTAGGGGGTATTTGCCATTTTCAAAAGCGCAGGCGGTAGTAGCGTAATCAAAATTACCCACCATGCTGGAAACGTAGTAGCTCATCCATCTAGGTTCGGATGGGATATATTTTGGAATTATTTTTCCGCCAAAGCCCACAATAAAGGGTTGGTCTAAAATATGTTTAATTACATTTTCTACATATTGAGGAGTGGCAATGGCATCATCATCAATAAAGCACAACCAGGGAGTAGTGGCTAGTTTTGCTCCGGTATTTCTTGCAAAGGAAGCCCCTTGTTTTGTTTCGCTTGTGTATACAAATTTCCCATTGGGATGTGTTTGTCTCCATTGATTGAATACTTCAGTCGTGCCGTCCGTAGAATTATTGTCGACAATAAATACTTCAAACTGATCGAGTGAAGTAGTTTGTTCATACAGTGCAGTTAACGCATCGCCAATAAAGTTGGCGCGATTGTAACTACATATAATTATGGACAATTGCATTACTAGGCTTGGGTAGATTTTTGTTTTCTCAACCAACTAAATCCTGTGAAAGCCAAGATACCCCATATTAAAAAGGAAGCGATACTTGATGCTTGCTTGGATTTAATGACAGACTCGGGTTTTAGTTCAAACTTAATTTCATGCTTGCCAGCAGGTACAACAAGTCCTCTTAAAACATAGTTCACTTTGACAATCGGGGTTTCTTTATTGTCGATATAGGCTTTCCATCCTTTAGCGTAATAAATTTCACTAAACACGGCTAGTTGTTCTTTGGAAGCGTTGCTCTTATACAATAAGTCATCATTATTATTGCTTATTAGTTGAATGGTTGCCAAGGAGTCTTGACCAATAGTACTAAGGGATGCAATTTTATCTTTTTCTTCTACAATAGCGGTATCTCTTGGATTAAAATTATCTAAAGCCTTCATTACACTTGCTGCATCTTTTTCATACTGGATGCCTTTGACAAACCAAACATTGCCCAAGGCTTCTTTGTTTGCAATGGTATCATTTGCAATATTACCTGTAATGAAATACTTGGTATTCAACATGTTTGCGGTTGGCATACATTTTGGAAACTTATACCATTGATTTTCGATTAAATCCTGGTAGATGCTTAGTTTAGCTGGGTTGTATCCACCCACCGTTTTGTGGTGATAAGCAACCAATGCGCCGCTATTGAATGCACCCCCAATGCCATTTCTTAAATCCAATACTCTGTAATTACTCGTATCTTTTTTAAGAGCAATGTCCGTAGGGGAAAGTGTAAATGCATTTTCGTTTTCCGATTGTTCTACAAATTGCGCTGCTTTTAAATAGGTAACATTTAAATTAAATAAATCAAAAAGAGCAATTATTCCAATTAGAATAAGTGCAATTTTCTGACTTAATACTTTTTTAAAGGCAATCAACAACAATCCCAATACAATAATTAAATATACGATTGCATGAATAATATCAGTTTCAATTAAGGTTTTCCTGTCCGTTGCAATGGCGTTTACCAAATCATTGGCAGGGGCTTGGAATGCAGCTTTTTGATTTGGATCAGGAAGTTGTGCAATCGTAGTGAGCAATTGCTTGTCGCTATCGCTTCTGTAATCGCTGCTTGTGTAAATATACAATACCGTAATAAATATAAGTCCCAACATAATGAAACTTGGCTTGTATTTTACAAACAAATCCTTCATGCTTGTTTCTTTCAAAACACTTTCCATCCCATACAAGCTCATGATGCCAATTAATAAAGTGGGGACCACAATAATCATACTTGGTGCCCTGAATTTATTATAGAACGGCAAATGGTCTAACATAAGGCTGTTGAAGGAAATAAAATAGGAGCCTGCTGCGAGCATGAGTGTAAATAAAATAGTAGCGGCAATCCAATAACGATGGGTATTGGATTTTACACTGAAGCCCATGATGGCAAAAAAGCAAATTAGGATTCCTACATAGGGCGGTCCAGAAGTGCCTCCAATTCCTCCCCAGTAAAATTGTACAAAGGATTGCAATTGCTGTGCAATTTGTGGATCCATTTGTTGCAATGTTTCAATGGCTTTAGAC
>CANKWR010000053.1 GCA_947487525.1 Bacteroidota bacterium | reverse complement strand
CTCATACATTGCATCTAAAATATGTAAGCGACCTTTTTTAGCTTGAGACAATGCTTCACGCATAATATCCATACTTAAACCGTCTACTTTAATATCCATTTGAACGCCACAAATACCATCACGGGTGCCAGTCACTTTAAAGTCCATATCTCCTAAATGATCTTCATCGCCTAAGATATCTGTTAAAATTGCGTACTTGCCGTCTTCTCTTGAAATTAATCCCATCGCCACACCACTCACGTGTTTAGGCACTGGAACACCTGCATCCATTAATGCTAAAGAACCCGCACAAACAGTTGCCATGGATGAGGAGCCATTACTTTCCAATACATCCGAAACCACTCTCAATGTGTATGGGAAAACGGTCGAATCTGGCAACATTTGTTTTAAAGAACGCATTGCTAAATTACCATGACCAACTTCGCGACGACCTACCCCACGCATCATTTTTACTTCCCCTGTTGAAAATGGAGGGAAATTATAGTGTAAGAAAAATTTAGTGTATTCAGCACTTGCAGCAGTTTCTTGCATTAACTCATCTAACTTAGTACCTAATGTTACAGTCGTTAATGATTGTGTTTCGCCTCTTGTAAATAAGGAAGAACCATGTGGGGTTGGTAATGGATCTACTTCCATCGCTAATGGACGCACTTGATCTAACTGGCGACCATCTAAACGGATACGCTTATCCACCATCATATCTCTTACTACTTCCCACTTCAAGTCCTCGTAATATTTACCTGCTAATTTCTTTTGCAAGTCAGTAATCTCGGTACCTAAATGTTCCATGATCTCTTTTTTCAATGCAGTAAATGCATCGCTACGCTCATGTTTTGCAGAACCTAATTCAGCAATCGCATTTACTTTTGCTTTTGCAAAAGCATATACTTTATTTTTTATTTCCTCGTCTTGTTCTGGTTTCTTATAATCACGCACTTCTGTAATTCCTACTACTTTTCTTAATTCCGCTTGTGCTTTGATTTGTTTACGAATAGCCTCATGTGCAATTTCTAAACACTGAACCAATTCTTCTTCAGCGCATTCTTTTGCCTCCCCTTCTACCATCATTAAATTCTTGTCCGTTGCAGCAATTAAAAATTCAAAATCAGAAATCGCTAATTGTGCTTTAGAAGGGTTGATAATAAACTCACCTTTAATGCGTCCGATACGAACTTCTGAAATAATTTCTTTAATTGGAATATTAGAAACTGCTAATGCTGCAGAAGCTGCTAAACAGGCTAATGAATCAGGCATTACGTTTTCATCAGATGAAACCAATGAAATTAATACTTGCACATCGCATAAATAATCTTCAGGGAATAAAGGTCTTAACGCACGGTCAATTAAACGGCTTGTTAAAATTTCGTAGTCATTTAAACGCGCTTCTCTTTTAAAGAAAGAACCAGGAATACGGCCTGCTGATGCAAACTTTTCTTGGTAATCAACGCTTAATGGGAAAAAGTCTTGACCGTCTCTAGGGTCTTTGTTAGCGACTACCGTTGCTAACAAAATACAATTTCCTTGTCTAACAGTTACTGCTCCGTCGGCTTGACGTGCTATTTTACCTGTTTCGATAAATATTTCTTGTCCAGGATTTACCTCGAACTTTACTGATTTGGGTTGTGATAACATTTTTATTTTTTTTGTGTGAACAACGAATGAATCATTCATTGTGATAACTGGATGTTTTGATTGAATTCATCTCAAAAGCACGCGAAAATGAATAGACCTATATAAACAACTAATCCCAACCGTGTTTGACAGTTGGGACAGCTATTATAAGTAGTTCTTGAATTATTTTCTTAAGCCTAATTTTTCAATTAGTGCGCGGTAACCAGTAAGGTTATGTTTTTGTAAATAAACCAATAAACGCTTACGCTGACCCACTAATTGCATTAAACCTCTTTGAGTTGAATGATCTTTGTGGTTTGCTTTCAAGTGACCTGAAATGTGCGCAATACGTTGAGTTAACATCGCAATCTGTCCTTCGATAGAACCAGTGTTCGTTGCTTTGCCACCAAATTCAGCAAAAATGCTTGCTTTCTTTTCTTTTGTTAGTATAGACATTGTAATCTTCTTTTTTGTGACCAACTATTGGCCACGGTTTTTTCTTTTATTTCGGCTGCAAAGATAAGGGGAAAACGGCTTATTCTAATCAATTATTTCAACGTTTTTTGGGTATTTTGCCTTATTAAACTGAAATATATAGTCCGCAAAGGGGGAAGCGAAATTGATAGATACCACTTTTACGTCGGTAATATTGTTGCTTTTATCCAAAATTGTAGCATTGGAAAGGGCCGATTGAGTCTTGTCCACCACTAAGGTTACTTTTTGGAAGTTCTTACGCTTATCTATGGGTGATAACTCGATGGTAGCCTTGGTCGCATCCTGACTTAACAACTTGAAATTGAAGTCCTTATCATAGCTGCCTGACAATAATTTTTGTGGACTTAGGGTTTGATCCGACTCCGCTACACTTGATTTAGAAATAGTATTTGAACCGTCGAAATTGTAGATATTTACCCCATCACAAGTAATTTCAACTGCACCCTGCTTTAAGAGGTATTTATCTCCTTTCATCTTTAAGTTGATTTGCTTGGTACCCAACGCTTTGCCTTTATTGCTTTTTGAAATCAATTGAAGGCTCACTAAAATACCCTTTGCTTGCTTCACTTTAGCACCCACTTTGTCTAAAATAGCCTTTGCAGCAGGGTCTTTTTGGGCCTGAGTAGTGGTAAAAACAAATAAAGAAGTTAAAATTAGTAGATATCTCATTGTAAATGAATAAAGTATATGTTTGAAAAGTGGCACAAAACTAAGCAATCTTAGTTTAATTCTAAAATTAAGTCATTGCCAATTTTTGAGAAAACAAGCTATTTACCGAATCCATCACTTTTAGGCATTATAAATTTTGAAGGAAATCATACAATTCGGCATCCGTCTTGTATAAAACCTCTCTTGGCTTACTTCCCTGACTTGGGCCTACAATACCTGCAGACGCTAATTGATCCATTAAACGACCTGCACGGTTATAGCCCAATTTCATTCTTCTTTGAATCAATGAGGTAGAACCTTGTTGCGCACTCACAATTAATTTTGCAGCGTCTTCAAATAATGGATCTCTATCATTGGGATCAAAACCACCGTTGGCTTCCATATCTTTTTCATCCATATATTCTGGTAATAGAAAGGCTTGAGGATATCCTTTTTGCTCTGAGATGAATGAACATACTCGGTCCACTTCTGGGGTATCCACAAAAGCACATTGTAAACGGGTTATCTCCCCATTATAACTCACCAACATGTCCCCTTTACCAATCAACTGCTCCGCACCGCCTGCATCTAAAATGGTACGACTGTCAATTTTACTTGACACTTTAAAGGCGATACGCGCTGGAAAATTGGCTTTAATCGTTCCTGTAATAATATTCACCGAAGGGCGTTGCGTGGCTATAATTAAATGTATTCCAACCGCACGCGCTAACTGTGCTAAACGTGCAATAGGCATTTCCACTTCCTTTCCTGCGGTCATGATTAAATCCGCAAACTCATCCACCACCAACACAATAAATGGTAAATATTGATGCCCTTTTTCAGGATTTAATTTGCGTGCAGTAAACTTATCATTGTACTCTTTAATATTTCTACAACCAGCTTCTTTCAATAAATCATAACGGTTGTCCATTTCAATACACAATGCATTTAAGGTATTGATTACTTTTTTTGTATCCGTGATAATCGCATCTTCCTCCCCTGGTAATTTTGCTAAGAAATGTTTTTCAATTACACGATATAAACTTAACTCCACTTTTTTGGGATCCACCAATACAAACTTTAATTGGGAAGGATGCTTTTTGTATAAAAGTGAAACTAATATTGCATTTAAGCCAACTGACTTACCTTGACCTGTAGCACCTGCCATTAATAAGTGTGGCATGCTTGCCAAGTCCACAATAAAATTTTCGTTGTCAATTTTTTTACCAATGGCAATAGGTAAAGAGAAAGTACTTGTCTGAAACTTCTCGCTCGCCAACAATGTTTTCATGCTCACTACTGACTTACGAATATTAGGTACTTCAATACCAATGGTTCCTTTTCCTGGAATAGGTGCAATGATACGAATACCCAAAGCTGCTAAACTTAAAGCAATATCGTCTTCCAAGTTTTTAATACGACTAATCCGCACGCCTGGTGCTGGGACAATTTCATATAAGGTCACCGTTGGCCCAACAGTGGCAGCAATACGTTGTATTGCAATATCATAGTTTTTTAAAGTAGCAATAATTTGGTTCTTATGCATTTCTAATTCCTCTGGGTCCTGTACAATTTTTTCTGAACCATGGGTCTCTAATAAATTAATGGATGGGTACTTGTAATTTTTTAAATCCAAGGTTGCATCATACTTTGTGGCTAAACTTCCAATAGAAGCAATGGACACCACCTCTTCTTTTACCCCTTCATTTACTTCTAAATCTAAGTCTTCTAGTAACTCGTCATCAAGGTCTTCGGGTTCAGCGTCCACTTCTTCCTCCTCATTTTCTAATTCCGCCTGATCTTGTGTATGTGTATTGAGTTCCTGTGTAAGATTTAATTCATTTGCGTTTTCAGTCACTAAAGTAGGTGCCATCATGTCATTTTCATCGTCTTCAGGCATAATTACTGAGATGCCGTTTTCATTGGTATCATTTTTTAAACGATTGCCGGATGCCATTTGATCTTCCGTTGCAACAGGTTCCGGATTGTTTAAATCCCATTCCTGCCTCACAGCTGGAGTTTCGGGAATAATTAAAGTTGCTTCCTCCTCCATTCCTACTTTCTTTTTGGGTATTAAAAAGTCGAAATTAGGCAACGTAAATGTAGGATTGAACCTCCAAATAAAGTAAGTAAAACTAGCCCCAATTAATAAAGCAGCAGTACCAAAATTACCCACCAGCTTCACCAGCCAAGCACTTGAATACTCACCTACTGCTCCCCCCCAGGAAAAACTGGCCCCTTTACTAACAAAAGCAATACTTGTACTGAGTACCAACAATCCGGTGATGACATATTTTACATTTCTCCAAATACTAAATATTGGTTTAGTAAAAAATAAATTTATGCCCACCACAAAAGTAAAAGCACATAATAAATAGGCAGCAAGCCCAAATCCATTAAATACAATTTGATAAGCAACAAATGCGCCGGTATAGCCTAATTGATTATTGACCTTTACATCGACGCTTGAAAATAAAATGGTTCTCCATAATTGCAGCTTGTCTTGATCCTCCTGCCATGTAAACAAATAGGAAGTAAATGCCACAAATAGAAAAATGGTTAAAAGTAAAACGATGGCCCCTGCAATTTTAGAGGTACGTTCGTCCTTCACGACTTCGGTTACATTTACGGTCGCTTCCTTATCAGGATTTAATGCTTCCTCACTTATTTTTGGTTCTTTTTTTCTCTTAAGCGTATTTGCCATAGTAACAAATATAAGTTATCCAAATAGTAAGAAAAAGGATTTTCGCCCAATGTGTAAAATTGAAAACAAGGAGTATTACTTATCCACTTTATGGATAAATACCATCCTAGCCCAGGCAGCCCAACCCAACATTAAGCAAAATCCACCTAATGGGGTGATTGGACCCAAAATACGGGATAATCCAATGGAGTAATTCGCAAGCAATACCAACCCATATAATGACCCGCTGAATAAAAAGATACCCACCATAAATAAACGAGCAACCCAGCGAATTTGCTTTTGCTCCATTCCTAATGAAAGTTGTGCATCAGCATAGAGTGCAAAGCCTATTAAAGCGAGTGCATGCATCATTTGATACCTCACTCCTGTTTCAAATATTTGTAATTGATCGGGGCGCAAAATTGTTTTTAATGCGTGGGCTCCAAATGCCCCAAAGAGTACCGACAACATGGCCATTACAATACCCCAAAGTAAAATATTACGCACCATGTTTTTGAATTATTTTCTTTAATCCCGCCTCTGTAATTTGATCGCTGCTTAATTGATAATGTGCTTGTTGATAAAACGGAGTGCGTTCTAAAATTTTATTTTGTAAAAAATCGGCCAGTCCAGTGTCTTCGATATTTGCAATCAAAGGTCTTTGTGCTTTTTCTACTAATAGCCGCTGCGCCAGTACTTCAATGGATTCATCCAACCAAATTACGACGCCCTCCTTTTTCATAAAATCCATATTGTCTTGACTGCAAGGAGTGCCTCCACCCGTTGCCAATACATATTTTTTCTTTTCTTTAAACCACTTTAATAATTTGGATTCAATTTTTCTAAAGTAGTCCTCCCCGTCTTCACTGAATATTTCTGAAATTGTTTTTTCCTCATTCATTTCAATTAAACTATCCAAATCATACCCTGCAGACTTTATCCATTTGGAGATTTTTTTTGTCCAATACGATTTACCCGAGCCCATCATCCCAATTAAAAAAACTTTCTCTGCTGCCATAAACCTCCAATAAAAATCAATTTAAAAACCCTGTCCTTATTTAAATGCATTCAATCCAGTAATGTCCATTCCGGTAATCAATAAATGAATGTCATGTGTTCCTTCGTACGTAATAACACTTTCTAAATTCATCATGTGACGCATAATGGAATACTCTCCTGTAATGCCCATGCCACCTAGCATTTGACGCGCATCCCTTGCAATTTGGGTTGCTATTTCGCAGCTATTTCGTTTAGCCATACTAATTTGAGCCGGTGTAGCCCTGCCCTCATTCATCAATACTCCCAAACGCCAAACCAATAATTGACCTTTGGTTATTTCAGTAAGCATTTCTGCTAATTTTTTTTGTTGTAATTGGAATCCAGCAATTGGTTTTCCAAATTGAACACGCTCCTTACTGTATCTTAAAGCGGTATCGTAACAATCCATGGCAGCACCTAATGCACCCCATGCAATTCCATACCTTGCTTTACTTAAACAACCCAACGGCCCTTTTAAGCCTGTCACATTGGGTAATATATTTTCCTTTGGCACTTTCACATTGTCAAAAACCAATTCACCTGTCGCACTTGCCCTTAAACTCCATTTATTATGGGTCGTGGGTGTGCTAAATCCTTCCATGCCTCTTTCTACAATCACGCCTACAATTTTACCTTCTTCATTTTTTGCCCAAACTACTGCTACCTGCGCAAATGGCGCATTGCTGATCCACATTTTGGCACCATTTAAAATAACATGGTCTCCCGCATCTTTAATATTGGTTAACATGCCCCCTGGATCGGATCCATGATCCGGTTCGGTTAATCCAAAACATCCCAACCATTCACCAGAGGCTAGCTTGGGTAAATATTTTTTCTTTTGCTCCTCACTACCGTATGCATAAATTGGATACATCACCAGTGATCCTTGCACGCTAGCAGTGCTGCGCACTCCGCTATCCCCTCTTTCCAATTCCTGCATCATAATGCCATAACTGATATAATCCAATCCACCTCCACCATACTCGGCAGGGACAGTGGGACCAAAACAACCAAGGTCACCCAATTGCTTTATAATTTGTTGAGGGAACTCCGCTTTTTGGGCATAGTCCTCTATGATGGGAGAAATTGCTGTTTTTACATAATCACGCACTGCTGATCTTACCATTAATTGTTCTTCACTCAACAATTCATCTAACTGATAATAATCGGGTGATTCAAACAAATCCATTCTTACTGCCATAACTTTATTTTTTAGGTAAACAATACAGGTCAAAGATAACTATAAGTACCTAAAAAAAGTATATTTACAACTACAATCCATTGAATGAGAAAAGTCCTGACGCACTTAAGTTTTTATGTTTTAATTGCAATTATTGCAGGCATATTCATTGGGATGTATGCCCCGGCCAGGGCCATCCAGCTTGAACCCATTGCTAAATGGTTTATTAATGTCATTAAAGGCTTTACTTTCCCGATTATTTTTTTAACCGTGAGTTTAGGGATTGCCAGCATGGGGGACTTGAAAAAAGTAGGTCGTATTGGGGTAAGATCCCTTATTTATTTTGAAATAGTCAGCACCCTTTCCTTGGCCATTGGAGTGATTGTGGCATTGTGGTTGCAACCAGGGAATATCAATAAACAGGGCTTGCAAATGCAGGACCCTTCCAAATACACAAAAGCAACCCAATTTGATTTAATGTCCATCATTGGACAAAATACCAATTTGCAAATTTTATTGGCAGCCATTATTCTGGGTTTTGTTTTAAATTTTTTACCAAAGCGGGAACAATATGTGCACCAATTAGGCCGTATCACCCATGTTGTTTTTATAGGCTTGAAATATGTAATGTATTTAGCGCCCTTGGCTGCATTTGGTGGGATGGCATTTGCGATTGGTAAATATGGCTTGAAAACAATTATTCCTTTAGGGAAATTAATGGGCACCATGTATATCACCATGGCCTTGTTTATTTTTATTATTCTTGGACTTATTTTAAAGTACTATCAACTTTCTATTTTTAAATTATTAGCCAATATCAAAGAAGAATTATTAATTGTATTTGGCACTTCCTCCTCCGAACCCGCCATGCCTTCCTTAATGAATAAATTAGAAAAGATGGGTTGTTCAAAATCGGTGGTGGGATTGGTGGTACCTACTGGATACTCTTTTAATTTAGATGGCACTTCCATTTACCTTTCCATGGCAGTTATTTTTATTGCACAACTTTACAATGTACATTTAAGCAGTGCTGAAATTATAACCATGTTGTTGATTTTGATGTTAACTTCCAAGGGAGCTGCGGGTGTTACTGGTAGTGGATTCATTGTATTGGCATCTACCCTCGCTTCTATGCCACAAATACCCATTGAAGGTTTAGCTTTTTTATTGGGGATCGATAAATTTATGAGTGAAGCGCGCGCCATCACCAATATCATTGGCAATAGTGTGGCCACGGTAGTCATTGCAAAAATGGAAGGAGAAACCATCCACCATATTCAATCCGAATAACGAAAGTTCCTTTTTTATTTAAGCGAAATAAAATACGCGATTACAACAACCCTTTCATTTCATTGGCATAATCACTTGCAGCGATGGCCGCTTTTTCAGCAAAGTCCGTTCCACTACTTGCAAAAATTACAGCCCTACTTGCATTCACCAGCAATCCTACTTCCTGGTTTATTCCATATTGAGTCACTTCACTTAAACTCCCTCCCTGTGCGCCTACTCCAGGCACCAATAAAAAGTGGTTGGGAATTATTTTTCTGATGCCTACAAAATCTTCCGCTTTGGTAGCGCCTACCACAAACATTAATTGCTCGGCAGTGCCCCAACTAGCCACCTGTTCCAAAACTGATTCGTATAAAAATTGTCCATTCGCTAATTTTTGTTGTTCAAAGTTTTGACTTCCCTCGTTGGAAGTTAAACCCAACACGATGGTACATTTATTTTGATAGGCTAAAAATGGATCAATACTATCCTTCCCCATATAGGGTGCTACTGTAATTGCATCAAAAGGCAATACTTCAAAAAATGTTTTCGCATATTGTGCCGATGTATTGCCAATGTCTCCGCGCTTCGCATCCGCAATGGTGAAATGGGAAGATGGAATATGCGTAAGTGTTTCCTCCATGGCTTCCCAACCCTTTACTCCTTGGGATTCATAAAATGCAGTATTGATTTTATAACTCACACAATAAGGCGCTGTGGCATCAATAATTGCTTTATTGAATGCAATCACCCCTTCCTTGGTTTTAGGCAAATGTGCTGGTAGTTTTTCAATATCCGTATCCAAGCCCACACATAAATAGGAATGTTTCGCGCGAATTTGTTCAACCAATTTATTTTTTGTCATAAGTTTTATTTTTGGCCATACACGAAAACTTGATACCCCCAAGCAGGTAGGTTTAAAGTCCCTATATTTTTAGAGTTCTTGCCTGAGAAAATTTCAGTGTAGTTTTTACCAGAAGGTAAGGAAGCTGCTATTTTCACATCGGCCGCTTTATTCGTTAAATTTAATACCACCACTACCATTGCATCCCCATTTTTTCTTGAGTAGGCCATCACTTGATTCGGCAAATTCACTTGTAAGCGTTCAAAAACAGCCTCCTCTTTAAACGCGGCATGGTTGCTTCTTAAATTTAATAAGGTTTTATAAAAAGGCGCTCTTTGATATTTACTAAAGCCCATTGAATCTTTTTCAAAAAAGGCAACGGCCCTCAACACGGGCTCTTCTTGGCCACTGTACACCAATGGCATGGCTCTATTGTATGTTTGTGTAAATACCGCAAATGGCGCATGCGACTTGCCAGGCATGGTTTCATAGTCGGCCTTATTCCAAGAATTTTCGTCGTGGTTACTGGTAAAATACAATCTCCATGCTCCTTTTTCAAAGGAAGTATCAATTTTATGCAACACGGTATCTAAAGAGAGTACCCCTTTTTTTCCTGCCGCAATATCCACCATCGTATGAAACTCTTGCCAACTATAAGTTGCATCAAATCCAGTGGTATGTAATTTGGGATCATCCGCTTCGGCTAGAAAAAATAAGTTACGCTCCTTTTTTAAAGCAGGAATACATTTATTCCAAAAACTATAAGGAACTCCCCAAGCCACATCCACCCTGAATCCATCAATGGCCGTATTGTTAATCCAATATTTCATTGCATTAATCATACTGTCTTCCATCACCGGATTGTTGAAATTTAATTCACGGGTATCCGACCAATCGGCCGTATAAATAGCTTTACCTGTGCTATCTCTTTCATAAAAATCTAAATGTGTTTTTAACCATGGATGGTCTGCACCACTATGATTAGGTACCCAGTCAATAATCACTTTCATCCCCAACTTATGGGCCGCTGTAACAATTTGATTAAAGTCACTTAAAGTACCAAATTCAGGATTCACTTCGGTATAACTTGCCACCGCATAATAGGACCCCAATGTTCCTTTACGTCCTTCTTTTGAAATGGGTTGCAAAGGCATGAACCAAAGGGTTTTTACCCCCATTTTTTGTAAGCGAGGCAAATGTTTGGCAAAGGCATTTAAAGTTCCCTCTTTAGTATATTGACGAATATTTACTTCATAGATATTTCCCTGCTCCATAATGTCAGGGTGCTTTTGTTGTG
>CANKWR010000052.1 GCA_947487525.1 Bacteroidota bacterium | reverse complement strand
ATCTGTGCAAATTGGGTAAATTTTTATCTTATCATTAATCAAAATGTATATTTCATCAATATAAGACGTTTCATCTTTTTCTTCTTTAATAACTAATTTTATAGAATCACTTTTTAAATATTCTTTTTTTATTTCTGAAGATCCAATTAAATCTTTTTCTTTTGAGTTTTGGTTTCTTATAATTTCGCCACCCAAGAATTCATTATTATTTACTACGTAATAGAAAAAAGGACATGCGCAATTAAGTGTAAGTTCAATTTGGAAGTTTTCATCATCTAAATCTACAAATGAACTATCTAAATATATATCTCCTCCTTCTGCGTATAATTTTTCTTTAATTTTGTGCCTTCCTTCTTGCAATTTAATTTTTCTACCATACTTGTATTGTTTATCATCAATGTAAAATCTATATTTTGATTTAGCTGTGTCAGTGCATTCATTGTAAAATACATATTCAAAATAATCAAGTGATTTTTTCTGTTCTTTTCTATATTCTAATGCCCACGCTTCGGCTGCAGCTAAATCAAATCCATGACTTTCATTCTTAATTTTGTTGTTTTCTTCTTCTTTTTTCTGGTCATCTGAATTGTCTGTATATAATTCTTTAGTAATTGTTTTACTTATTAACTCGAAACGATGATTCCCTGTTCTACTAATATCACAGATTTTTTCATCTTGGACAAAGTTTGACGAAAAAAGTCCTATTGCCATTCCATATGCAGATGCATTTCTAAGAATTACCGGATTTTTTATACTTGATACATCAATTTTATCTTCTTTTTTTATTTTCCCACAATATGCGCATTTATATTTGTAATGATTTGTTTTGACATATTCAGTTACTTTTTGACCATTAATATTTTGCACTATTAATGTTAAGAATAAAATTTTGTAGAAATATTTCATAAAGTATTTTTTATATTAGTATAAAATTATATCTTAATTTCTTATTGTTTTATTTTTTTTAATAATATTTAATTTTGTGGTGTGCTTACCCAAACCCTAGTTCAGGATTCCCTCGTACTTTGTACTCGGAGTTCCAATACTTCCACGAGGGGCTTACTCAAACCCTAGTTCAGGATTCCCTCGTACTTCGTACTCGGTGTTCCTTGAATAAGCGGGCGTACCCAAACCCTTTCAATCAGGACTGCCGTTTTTCACTTAGTTCAAAACGTCTTCCTTGAATGGCGGGTTTACCCAAACCCTTTCAACAAATCACTTCGTGCTTTGTTGGGTTTTTTGCTTCTCATCTGTTTACAAAAGCAAGCTTTTGACACAGCTTCGAAACAAAAAACCCTGTCACTTTCGTGACAGGGTTTGTGCCCAGAACAGGAATCGAACCTGCACTACCTTGCGATAACCAGATTTTGAGTCTAGCGCGTCTACCAGTTCCGCCATCTGGGCATTATTATTCGGATAAACAAGTTATCCAGGCGGGATGCAATATTACGTTAATGGTGGAAATCTTCCAAAATACGGTCAAGGTATTTTTTCTTGTAGTAATAGTCCTTTATTTGCAGCATTGCTTCTTGGGGAATAACAAGGATCGAATCAGCTTCCAAATGGGCTTTAATCGGGCTAAAAATGTCATTTACTAAGGTATTAATTTGGTTGAGGATACTTTGTTTCGCTTCTTCCGTAGCTGCGTCCATCCATCCTTCATTTAACTCCATCATTTCCATTAAAAAGTCCGGGGCTAAATTGTACTTTTCGTCAGGTTGAATATGTCCTGTGATTTCAAGTACATAGGGGATGATTTTTTCTTGGTTGTTTAATAAGCTAAAGCCTTTGTTGGCCATAGCGGATTGTTCCAGGGCCAATTCCTGTTCCATTTCCGTTCCTTGAACGAACTTATCAGGGTGGGATGCCTTTTGTATGTGCATGAATGCGGCCCTCAATTGCACTATGTCAACCTTAAATGCAATGGGTAATCCAAATAATTCAAAAAAGTTCATTTCTATCTTTTGTATATTGCGTAAAATTAAACAAATGCCAATATTAGGGCTTATTAAAGAGGGAAAAGTTCCGAGTGACAATCGAGTGGCTTTAACACCTAAGCAATGTAAGTGGTTTATAGAGCAATTTCCGAACTGGGAGATCCATGTTGAATCTTCCGCTACCAGGTGCTTTCAAGATAAAGAGTATCAAAGGGAAGGTATTAAAGTGGTAGAAGATATAAGCAATGCAACTATTCTTTTGGGCATTAAAGAAGTGCCAATTGCACAAATAATACCAGGTAAAACCTACCTTTTTTTCTCGCATACTAAAAAACAACAGCCCTATAATCAACCATTGTTTCATGCCATGATGGACAAGGGAATTAGTTTAATCGACTATGAATGTTTGGAGCATGAGGATGGACAAAGGCTTATTGGTTTTGGATTTTTTGCAGGCATTGTGGGGGCGCACAATGGCATCATGGCCTATGGCAATAAAACAAGACAATTTCAGTTAGGAAGAGTTAAGGAGGTAAAAGATTATATGGAATTGGTGCATACTTATTTTGGATTAAAACTGCCAAATATAAAAATTGCAGTCACTGGATCTGGCAGGGTAGCGCATGGTATTTTAGAAATTATGAATTTAATGGATGTGCAACAAGTGGAACCCGATGAATACAATAGTCGCGCGTATGCCTACCCAGTGTATGTACATTTAAAGGGCCGTGATTTATATGTTCATAAAGAAACGGGCTTATACGATAGAATGGATTTTCACCATCATCCAGAAAATTACAATTGTGTTTTCAATCAATTTTTAAAACATACAAATATTTTAATGAATGGGATTTATTGGGAAAAAGGAATTCCGCCATTATTTACGGTAGAAGATTTAAAGGAGGATGATTATGCTTTAACGACCGTTGCTGATATTACCGATGATGCACATGGGAGCGTCCCTATTAATTTAGGAGATGCAACCATCGAAGATCCAGTGTATGGTGTTGAAATCAATTCCTTGCAAAAAACAGCTCCTTATTTGCCCAACTGTATTGATATCATGGCGGTGGGGAATTTACCCAATGAATTGCCAAGGGATGCAAGTAGGTTTTTTGGGGAACAATTAATTAAGTATGTATTGCCTGATTTAATTGGAGCAGGCAATGACATCATAAAAAAAGCCACCATGTTAGATAAAGGTAAGTTAACGGAACACTACCAACATTTAACATCCTACGCAAAGCATTAATTTATAAATGCAAATAGTAGGGAGCTAATAATTTTGTAAAGTGGTCAGTGTAATTATTTCCTTCCTCTTTAATTATGAAATTAGCGCGCTTGATTACAGCAGTAGGGCTTGCTGATTTACTATATTTATGTATGGCCCTAAATGGTTTTTGCTTTGCTGCATTATGTACCAAAACTTCATCTATTAATCGCAATCCATTTTGTTCCGCTAATTTTTGCATGGTATAGGCGCGTAAGGCGGGCACTAAAACATAATAATATCCATTTGGATTTAATAAATCAGCTACTACTTCCATTAGTTCAGTCCAAGGCAATGCCATGCTATGGGAAGCTACATTAATTGCCTCGTTAGGAGATTTTAAATCCCCTTCATAAAAGGGAGGGTTGGTAAAAATGCAATCAAATTTTTTAAGAGTATAGTCCTGAATGGAACTGTGCACTAGTTCAATTTGATTGGACCATGGACTCGCGTTAATATTGTTTTGCGCTTCCTTTGCAGCTGCTGTTTCAATTTCAACCGCCGTAATGGTTGCATGGCTATTGTTGTTTGAAAATTTAGATTGTGCAACCATTAAACTTAATAATCCCGTGCCTGTGCCAATATCTAAAAGGGTAGATGCGGTATTTATATTTTCATCATTGGCAAGCCATGCCCCAAATAAACATGCATCAGTGCATACCTTCATTGCGGTATGTTCCTGATGCACGGTAAATTGCTTAAACTGAAAATAAGTGTTGGACACTATTCTGCAGTTAAACCTGATCTTAAATACTCTTTATTTAAACGAGCAATATTGGCTATAGAAATTTCTTTAGGACAAGCTGCTTCACAAGCACCTGTATTGGTACATGCACCAAAACCTTCCTTATCCATTTGAGCCACCATATTGGTAACACGTGATTTTCTTTCTGGATCTCCTTGTGGTAATAAGGCCAAGTGAGAAACTTTAGCACTTAAGAACAACATGGCCGAACTATTTTTACAAGCTGCTACACAAGCACCACAACCAATACACATGGCTGCAGCGAAGGATGCATCTGCGTCATCTTTTTTAATTGGTAAACTATTGCCATCTACCGCATTACCCGTATTCACACTTACATATCCACCTGCTTGAATGATTCTGTCAAAAGCTCCTCTGTCCACAGTTAAATCTTTTACAATTGGAAAAGCATTGGCTCTCCAGGGTTCAATGGTAATGGTGTCGCCGTCTTTGAAGGCACGCATGTGTAATTGACAAGTCGTATTGGCTTGCCAAGGACCATGTGGTTTACCATCAATGTATAGAGAACACATACCACAAATTCCTTCTCTACAATCATGATCAAAAGCAATGGGTTCGTCCCCAGTTACAATTAATTTTTCGTTTAATACGTCAAGCATTTCAAGAAATGACATTTCATCGGAAATATCATTTACTTCATAAGTTTTAAACGCACCAGCAGTAGCAGCGTTTTTTTGACGCCAAACATTTAATTTTAAATTCATGCTATTATGTGACATATGCTATAAGTTAACTTGTAGTAATTAATTGAATAATGGGATTATTTGTAGTTACGTTGAGAAGGTTTAATCACCTCATAATTTAATGCTTCCTTATGTAATTGCCATTGATGCTCACCCGTGGTTTCCCATGCAGCAACATACATATAGTTTTCATCATCTCTTAAGGCTTCACCGTCTGGTGTTTGGTATTCTTCTCTAAAGTGTCCACCGCAGCTTTCATTTCTATTTAATGCATCTACACACATTAATTCACCTAATTCAATAAAGTCAGCAACTCGATTCGCTTTATCTAATTCAGGATTATATTCATTAATTTCACCAGGGATTCTAACATCACTCCAGAATTCTTTTTTCAACGCTTGCACATCAGCAATGGCTTTTTTCAAGCCTGCTTCACTTCGGGACATGCCGCATTCATTCCAAATAATTTTACCTAAACGCTTATGGAAACTTTCAACCGATTGTGTACCATTGATGTTTTTCAATTTTTGAATGCGCTCCGCAACTACTTTCTCCGCTTCCTCAAACGCAGGATGTGAAGTTGGGATAGGCGCATTGTATATTTCATCCGCTAAATTATTACCTAAAGTATAAGGAATTACAAAATAACCATCCGCTAAACCTTGCATCAAAGCACTTGCTCCTAAACGGTTGGCACCATGATCGCTAAAGTTGGCTTCTCCTAATGCGTATAAGCCTGGAATATTTGTTTGTAATTCATAATCCACCCACAAGCCACCCATGGTATAATGCACTGCTGGATAAATACGCATAGGTACTTCATAAGGATTTTCTCCTGTGATTTTAGCATACATATTAAATAGGTTGCCATATTTTTCTTTCACCACTTCTTTGCCCATTGCAGTGATTTCATCAATGCTCACATTGGTTAAACCTTGTTTGCTTACCTCTATCTTTCCATATCTTTCAATAGCTGCAGCATAATCTAAATAAACCGCTTGTTTTGAAGTACCTACACCATAACCTGCATCACATCTTTCTTTAGCGGCACGAGAAGCTACGTCACGCGGTACTAAGTTTCCAAAAGCAGGGTAGCGACGCTCTAAAAAATAATCTCTTTCTTGTTCCGGTATTTCGTTTGCTTTTCTTTTTTCGTCTAAATTTTTAGGAACCCAGATACGTCCATCATTTCTTAATGACTCGGACATCAATGTTAATTTAGACTGATGATCACCAGAAACAGGAATACAAGTTGGGTGAATTTGTGTGAAACAAGGGTTTGCAAAATAAGCACCTTGCTTATGTGCTTTCCATGCAGCCGTTACATTTGAACCCATGGCATTGGTGGATAAATAAAACACGTTACCATATCCACCAGTACACAATAATACAGCGTAACCAAAATGCTTTTCTAATTCACCTGTAATTAAATTACGTGCGATAATTCCTTTTGCTTTGCCATCAATCTTTACAATATCTTGCATTTCATGTCGTGCATACATGGTTACATTTCCGAGTGCTACTTGACGCTCTAATGCTGGGTAAGCCCCAATTAATAACTGCTGACCCGTTTGTCCTGCTGCATAAAAAGTTCTTTGTACTTGTGTGCCTCCAAACCTACGGTTGCTCAATAATCCACCATACTCGCGCGCAAAAGGTACCCCTTGTGCAACACATTGGTCAATGATACTTCCACTTACTTCTGCCAAACGATGTACGTTTCCTTCACGCGAACGGTAGTCACCGCCTTTAATGGTATCATAAAACAATCTAAACACGCTATCCCCATCATTTTGATAGTTTTTAGCAGCGTTAATTCCACCTTGTGCAGCAATACTGTGCGCACGACGTGGACTATCTTGAAAGCAAAATGCTTTTACTTTGTATCCCATTTCTCCTAATGAAGCTGCAGCACTTGCACCAGCCAATCCGGTACCTACCACAATCACTTCCATTTTTCGCTTGTTCGCAGGGTTCACTAGTTTACAGTGACCTTTATAATCTACCCATTTGTCTTCTAGTTTTCCTGCAGGTATTTTTGAGTTTAACATATTTGTATGTTTTATCTAAAGTTTAGAATGTTAATTGGTGTTGCTTATTTAACTAGGTTAAAATAAAAGCTAATGGGCATCATCGCAAATGCTAAAGAAATAAAAATAGAAAATCCATACCCAATAGAACTTATGATGGCATGATATCTTTTATTGTGAATGCCAATTGTTTTGAAAGCACTTTGGAATCCATGTGCTAAGTGATACCCTAATGATCCACAAGCCAACACATATAAAATAACTACGTATACATTTTCAAAAACCAATTTCATTTCAGCATATAAATTATGGTACTCAACTCCATTTTTATCAAATACAGATAAGCTTTTAATGCCAGCGATACCTCCTAAGCGACTAGGTGTCCAAAAATGATAAATATGCATTACTAAAAACATTAAAAGTAAGGTACCCAATAAAGCCATGCTTCGGCTATACCATTTACTTCCTTTGGAATAATTTACTGCATAATCCACGGATCTTTTACTTCTGTTTTCAAGTGTTAGCATATAACCTTGTAGGATATGCAAAAAGATACCAATAAAAAGGCCAATTTCTAAAACACGCGGAACAACAAAACTTCCCATAAAGTGTGCGGCTTTGTTAAACATTAATCCTTCATCATTTGCCCAAATGCAAGCATTCAATCCTGCATGTACAATTAAGAAGAGGATTAAGAAAATTCCAGTGAAGGCCATTACTAGTTTTTTACCTACCGAAGAGGTAAACATGTTTTTGGAGCTCATATTGTTAATGATTTAAAAATCGACGCAAAAGTACGCATCAAATTAATACTAGCTACCAATCGTT
Source organism: Bacteroidota bacterium (assembly GCA_947487525.1). Lineage (GTDB taxonomy): Bacteria > Bacteroidota > Bacteroidia > Chitinophagales > Chitinophagaceae > Sediminibacterium. The sequence continues at coordinate 3,844 of CANKWR010000052.1, read as the reverse complement.
TGAATGATTTTAAGCAGTTGAGCTAAATACCTTAACAAATTGTGCATTTAGATAGGTTAATGACCGTTTGCATAAAGTTTAGCTACTTAATCCTTATTTGAGCTATTTTTACAACATGATAAAGGTGTTGTCCATACTTTGGAATAGTTTTAAAATGGCTTTACAGGAGCTAAAGGTGAATAAATTAAGGACCTTTTTATCCCTTTTTGGTATTACGATTGGCATATTTTGCATCATTGGCGTTTTGGCTACCATTGATAGCTTAAAGTCAAAAATCAACAATGACTTATCTGGATTGGGGAACAATACTATTTTTATTGATAAATGGGACTACAATGGAGGACCTGATTACCCCTGGTGGAAGTTTGTAAAGCGTCCTTCCATGAAAGTAGATGAAATGGATTACATCCAAAAGCGCTCTAACCTGGCTTCTAATATTGCATTTTTCGTTTCTAACTCTGCCAGCTTTACTTATGAGGAAAATCAATTAAAAGGGGTGAATTTATATGGGATCACCAATGATTTCAATAAAATTCAAACCTTCAATGTACAGCATGGACGATATTTTAGTGAAACCGATTTTAACCGCGGCGTACCTTATTGTGTTATCGGTTACCAAGTAGCCCAGGAATTATATGGCAAGCCCGAAAAAGCCATTGACAAAACTATTTCTTATGGGGGCAGGAGGTTGCTTGTAATTGGGGTTATTGAAAAACAAGGAAGCTCCATGATTGGAGGTTTTGATTACGATAAAACAGCCATTGTTCCTTATTACTATTTTGCTTCGGTATTCAATCCTGATAATAACAATCCGTATATCATGGTGCAAGCCAAATCGGGTATCCCTTCCAAGGCTTTGCATGATGAATTAAATGGCATTATGCGCCAATTGCGCAAGTTAAGTCCCACACAGGAGGACAACTTTACCTGCAATGATGTGGCACAATTCAAGGATCAAATTGAAAGCGTTTTTGGTGCCATCAACCAAGGTGGTTGGGCAATAGCGGGTTTATCCTTATTGGTAGGTGCATTTGGAGTGGCCAATATTATGTTTGTAACCGTGCGTGAACGTACTAGTCAAATTGGGCTCAAAAAAGCCATTGGAGCTAAAAGTAGCACCATCTTATATGAGTTCCTCTTAGAGAGCGCTTTTTTATGTATCATCGGAGGTTTGGTTGGCTTAATATTGGTTTGGTTGCTCACCATGGCCCTGGGTGCTGTTTTGCCATTCCCAATTTTCATCGCCCCCAGCATTGTAATATTAGCCTTAAGCATTTGTATTATTTTAGGGATGATCTCTGGCATTATTCCAGCATCCATTGCGGCTAAAATGAATCCGGTGGAAGCGATTAGAACAAAGTAATTTACTTAATTTCGTCTTGTAATTCATTAAACACAGGTTTTGATTAACTTCGCACCGTGTCTGCAAAACCCATTACTATATTAGCTATTGAATCCTCCTGCGATGAAACCGCTGCCTCCGTTATTGTAGACGGTAAAATTTTATCAAATTATATTGCCAATCAAGCAGTACATGAAAAGTTTGGCGGGGTGGTGCCAGAATTAGCGAGTCGTGCACATATGGAAAATATTGTTCCGGTGGTGAATGAGTCGTTAACAACTGCATTTCCGCATCTTGCACATTTTGATAGATTAGCACAGCTTGATGCGATTGCATTTACGCAAGCACCCGGATTAATTGGTTCTTTATTGGTGGGCGCGCAATTTGCAAAATCATTGGCCTTGTCATTAGGTAAACCCTTGATATCAGTACATCATATGCAAGCGCATGTGTTGGCCAATTTAATTGCGGACGAACGACCTAGCTTTCCATTTTTATGTTTAACAGTGAGTGGGGGGCATACCCAAATTGTTAGGTGCAATAGCCCTGCTGAATTAATCATATTAGGAGAAACCATTGACGACGCGGCAGGAGAGGCTTTTGATAAGATTTCAAAAATCATTGGTTTGCCCTATCCAGGTGGACCCGTCTTAGATAAATTAGCACAGCTCGGGAATCCTAAAGCATTTGAATTTGCCAAACCCTTGGTGTCCGATTTAAATTATTCATTTAGTGGATTAAAAACAAGCGTCTTGTATTTTTTACAAAAACAAGAACCTGGATTTATTGAAGCCAATTTGAATGATTTATGTGCCTCGGTGCAATATACTATCGTTGAAATATTAATGAAAAAGTTGAAAAAGGCAATTCAACAAACCGGCATACGTGAAATATGTATTGCGGGTGGCGTAAGCGCCAATTCGGGCTTAAGGGCAGGGGTGCAGGAGCTTGGCAAAAAAACAAATTGCAAAGTATACTTGCCGAAATTTGAATATTGTACCGACAATGCGGCCATGATTGCCATTACTGCACATTATAAATACTTGGCGGGGGCAGTTGACGACCTTTCGGTGTCCGCCACAGCCCGTTCTAATTGGTAAGCTTTATTTGCTTAACTTTGCGACCTCAAATTATTGTACTTATATGATTAGTGCTAGAAACATTACTTTATCCTTTGGTAAAAGGGTTTTGTTCGATGAAGTGAATATTAGCTTCACCAAAGGGAATTGCTATGGTATTATTGGTGCCAATGGTGCCGGCAAATCTACTTTTTTAAAAATATTAAGTGGAGAGATAGAACCCACTAAAGGTGCTGTAGAAATTACACCTGGTGAGCGTATGTCCTTCTTAAAACAAAACCAATTTGAGTTCGACGAGCAAACTGTTTTAAATACGGTAATGCAAGGGCATAAGCGCATGTGGGATGTGATGCATGCGAAAGATGCATTGTATGCGAAGGAAGATTTTACCGAAGCCGATGGATTAAAAGCAGGGGAGTTAGAAGCGGAGTTTGGTGAAATGGGTGGATACGAAGCAGAGAGTAATGCAGCAAGTTTATTAAGTGATTTAGGGGTGAAGGAAGATATGCATCAATCCTTAATGAAGGACATTCCAAGTAACTTTAAATTGCGGGTATTGTTGGCGCAATCTTTGTTCGGCAATCCAGATATTTTATTGTTGGATGAGCCTACCAACGGATTGGATATTGAAACCATTGGATGGTTAGAAAACTTTTTAGCAGACTATGAAAACATTGTATTGGTAGTGAGTCACGATCGTCACTTTTTAGATACCGTTTGTACGCATGTATCAGACGTGGATCGTTCTAAGATTAAAACATTTAGTGGTAACTATTCTTTTTGGTATGAGTCTTCCACTTTGATGGCACGCCAAATGAATGATAAAAATAAAAAGAACGAAGAAAAGCGTGCTGCATTATTAGACTTTATTGCGCGTTTCTCAGCGAATGCAAGTAAGAGTAAGCAAGCCACTTCTCGTAAAAAAGCTTTAGAGAAATTAACGATTGAAGAAATTGAGCCATCTAATAGAAAGTACCCTGGTATTATCTTTCAGCCATTACGCGAAGTAGGCAATCAAATTTTGAATGTGGAAAGATTACAAAAGGAAGTGGACGGACGTATCTTATTTAAAGACGTTACTTTCTCGGTTAGCAAAAATGACAAAATTGCATTTTTAAGTAAGGATCCTTTAGCGATTACTTATTTCTTTGATATTATTAATGGTGCTGGAACTAGTGATAGCGGAAGCTTTGAATGGGGAACTACCATTACTAAAGCTTACTTACCCATGGAGCACAACGAAGCGTTCATCAATCCTTATACGCTGATGGATTGGTTAAGACAATTTGTGCCTGCGCATGTAACCGATGCCGATGAGCCTTTTATCAGAGGTTTCTTAGGGAAGATGCTATTTAGTGGTGACGATGTAATGAAAAAGACCAACGTATTGAGTGGAGGAGAAAAAGTGCGTTGTATGGTAAGT
>CANKWR010000051.1 GCA_947487525.1 Bacteroidota bacterium | reverse complement strand
TTTGGTTACGCTTAGTTGTATTGGAACAAGCTGCACGAGTTTGCAACAAACCACCGTTGCTGCAACAGACGATTTGTATTTTACCCCTAATGATACAAACACCACTGCAGAGGTGAAAAACAATACTCAAAATGTACAAACAGAGGGGACCAATCAAACTGAATACCAGGACTATCAAAGCTATCCTGACGATAGATATTTAAGACTAAAAGTGTCTAATCGAAATCGCTGGGATGGGATTGATGATTTTGGATATTGGAATGATCCAAGATTTAACTATGCAAGCTACCCTTCTTATTTAGGATGGAATAGTTGGTATAATGGTTTATACGGAAATTCCTGGTTCAATCCATTCGGAATGAATATGGGTTTTGGATGGGGAGGATATGCTCCTTACATGAGTGCATTTAATTATGGCGGATGGGGCATGGGATGGGATGACTTTGGATTTGCAGGCATGGGTTGGGGTGGTATGGGCTGGGGAGGCATGGGTTGGGGAGGCATGGGTTGGGGAGGCATGGGCATGGGCATGGGCTGGGGCGGATGGAATCCCTATTTTGCAGGCTACTGGAACCCTTATGGCGCTTATTACTACGGTGGTGGATTTGTTGGAGGCTTACCTGTAACAAGAGTTCATTTTCAAGACCCAAGAGCAACACAAACAAGCAGACCAGGCATCAATGCTTATCGCAATCAATCAAGTGCGCGTGGTTACAACAATACGACCAATATTACCAATGGCAGCACAAGGTATACCGGCAATGCAAACCTGAACAATAATTTTGGTTCTCTTTTAAAAAGAGTCGTTACCAATAATGCGAATGTAAATTATGCAAACAGTTGGGATCGACCAGCAAGGTATTTCAACAATAACGGCGGCAACGGAGTAAATAAAACGAACAGTTCTAGCTCAAATAATTCATACAATTCAAATTCTTCAAGCAATACAGGCGGAAGAAGCGGTGGATTTAACAGCTCAGGCAGTTCTTCTGGATCAAGTGGTCGTGCTCCACGTCAGCGTTAATTTGGTAAACTTTTGCTTTCAAGCAATTAATAAATAGTTTAATTATGAAGAAAATTTTTTTATTGATCTTAATGGGATCAAGTTTAACAATGTATGCACAGGAACCTGATGATGCATTAAGACTTTCTTGGTTTGCGCCAAATGGAACGCCAAGAAGCAATGCATTAGGCGGTGCGATGGGTTCTTTAGGGGGCGATTTATCCTCCAACCATATAAACCCAGCAGGGCTTGGTTTTTATAAATCAAGTGAGCTTTTTTTTGCCCCAAGCTTTACGCGTAATTCAAATGATTTTAACTACTTAAGTCGTACAACCACCTCGAGAGATAGTAAAACAAATTTTGGAACCATCGGCTTAGTTTTTGGAGAAGGAAAAAGAAAAAACAATTGGACTAGTACCGCATTTTCAATTACCTACAATCAAATAGCAGATTATAGCAACCACCATAGTTTTAGTGGAAGAAATAATTTTAGCAGTTACTCCGAAAAATATTTAGAGGAATTGGTAAATGACCAAGCAGACACCCTTTCTGCTTTGAACAATTATATTTTTGGAAGCTCGCTAGCTTTTAGAACTTATTTAGTAGATACTACTGCCGACGCATCAGGTGCCGTAAATGGATACCAAAGTTTAGTACCCATATCTACTGGTGTGTTGCAAGACTACAATTCAACAACAAGTGGGGGTTATAATGAATTGGCCTTTGGATGGGGCGGAAACATGGAAGATAAATTATATTTAGGGGCAAGTTTAATCATGCCAATGATTAATTACAGTCGAAATACTACATACATAGAAACTGACGCAACCAATAATGTAAATAATAATTTTGCCGGATTTGGCGTTATTGAAAATTTCAGTTCAAGAGGTTGGGGATTGGGTGCTAAATTGGGGGTGATTTATAAACCAGAATCCTTTTTAAGATTTGGATTATCATTCCATACGCCACAAGTAATTTCTTTTAGGGATAATATAAGCGTGGACATGACCACGAATACAGAATCCTATGCAGGAACACTTAGTGCAAGCTCAGGCGAATTAAATGACGGTTTTGCTGGATTAAGAGAATATACCATTGCTACTCCTACTAAAGCTATTATTAGTGGTAGTTATTTTTTTGCAGCACCTAATAAACCAACTCAGCCTTTAGGATTTATTAGTGCCGATATAGAATGGGTAAACTACGCAGGAACAAGATTTTACGCCAATACCTACGACCAGGCTAGCACCAATTACTACAACCTTATCAATTCAACAATCCGTTCCATTTACAAAAACAATTTTAATGTAAAAGTGGGTTCTGAATTAAAATTGAATGGCAATTGGATGATTAGAGCGGGTGCTGGATATTACGGATCACCGTATAAAGATGAAGAAATTAAAGCGTCTCAAATTACCATGAGTGGTGGTATTGGATACCGTACCAACAGACAATTCATTGATTTTACATTGGTAAACACTGCCGTAAGAGATGCCATATTCCCTTACCGATTAAACGACAAGCCCAATACTTATGCAAGCTTAAGAGGAAACAGATTGATGTTTAGTATTGGATACGGAATTAGATTCTAATACTTATTGTATGTTTAAAAGCATACCAACAAAATAATCATCATAAGAAAGGCGCATCATGGATGCGCCTTTCTTATGATTGAACTGATTTGAATTTATTTATTTTAAATCAGTCGCCTTTAATCCTTGATTTACTTTTATGTCCGTAAACTTAACACTGATTTTTACTTGACCCATAACAATCACTTGCTCTGAAGCCACTTGAATGCCATTCACCGTTTGATACCCATTGAAAAATTCTTGTTGGGTAGCAGTTCCTCTTCCAGGCACTTCCTGTGATGTTGAAGTTTTTACTAATAAAAAGCTTTTCGCATCATAAAAACGATGTATTACTTTTCCTGATGGTGTAATCACTTCCATATCAACTGCATCATTACCTTCTACTTTTTCTGCACCCACAATTTTTAATTTATACCCCTTTTCAAGATAACTTACTTCAGGTACCAATAAAGCAGATGCGTCTATTTCCTCTTTGATTCCATCGGTGATAGGCGCTGCCATTCCTTGTTGACTCGCTGCGTAATTGCCATTGATAACAGACTGCTTCATCATAATCATTGCACCCATGGACATTACCGATACTGCATTGCCTGGTAAAATTTTGGTCTGTGCTACTGCTAAAGGACTTGGGAAACCAGGTATTGTTGCGCTTCCTTTTAATTGCAAATCCTGAATGCCTGCTATTGCTTCTTTACCCCCTACTGCTTCAACCGCTTTTTGTATAAGCAGTTCTGGCGTTAAAGAAATATCTACTTTCGCTTCTTTGGGTGCTGCTACTTCATTGCCTTCAAAATCAAAATATTTTACAGGACCATATTTTTCCAAGCCCTTGGCAATTTGTTTTGCATTACCTACAATTACAATATGCATGTGTGCTGGATCCAATAATTGATTGGCTACTGCTTGCACTTTATTTGCATCCACTGCCGATAAATTGGTTAAATACTTTTGATAATAATCGGCAGGCAATTTATAGCGAGCAATGTTCAAAGCAAAATTAGCAATGGTTGCTGGGTTTTCTAAAGAACGTGCAAAACCACCTGACAGATAGTTTTTCATTCTTAAAAGTTCAGCCTCCCCCACTTTTTCGTTTCTGATAATATTAATTTCTCTTAATAATTCCTGTACAGAACTATCCGTTTTTTCATTTCTTACGGCTGCTTCAGCTGAGAAAATTCCAATTTGTTTGTTGGGATTTAAGCTGGAATAAGCACCATAAGTAAACCCATACTTTTCCCTCAAATTGCCAAATAAACGACCTGAGAATCCACCACCTAAAATATTATTCATCACCGATGCAGGGATTGCATCTGGTGACCCTGGTGCTAAATCAACGGTAGAAGCAATGGCTACTACACTTTGTACAGAAGCGGGGCGGTCTACAATCGCAACATAGGTTTGATTGGGTATAGCCGGCTTGGTGAAATTAGATTTTACCACCGTTCCCTTTTTCCAAGATCCGAAATTCTTTTCAGCCAAGGCTTTTGCTGCTGCAGGCTCAATATCCCCTACAAATACTAAATAAGCAATATTTGGCTTCCAATAAGTATCAAAGAATTTTTTGACATCTTCTTCAGAAACATTGTTCACTGTTTTTGCAGTAGTCATTTCTCCAAATGCATGTTGCGCTCCGTACACCAATTTATTCATCACGTTGTTTGAAATCGCATTGGCATCTTCCTTACTTGACTCAATACCAGATAAGGTTTGTTTTCTTACTTTTTCTAATTCGTCTTTGGACAAAGCTGGATACAAAATCACTTCCGACATTAAACTCATTAATTCAGGAAAATTTGATTTTAAAGCACTCACCGTTGCGGTTTGACTTGAAGTACTTAATGACCCGCCTAAAAATTCCACTGCTTCATCTAAGGCTGCCTTGGATTTTGTAGTAGTCCCTCTTTTAAGCAATTGTCCTGCCATATTTGCAAGACCTGCTTTATCTCCTTCCACAAAACCATCAAGGTCTAAAGCAATGGTAGCAGTAACTCTTGGAAGCTTTGTATTTTTAACAACAAACACTTTCAGTCCATTGGCCAATTCAAAACTAGCTGGTGTTCCAACCTGAATAACTGGTGCTTTACTAGGAGCTGGTGCTTTTGATCTGTCAATTTGCTGCGCCAAACTCACCATGGGCGTAAACAGCAATATTAATTTGATATATTTTTTCATGTAAATTTTATTTTAGGCGATTGACTAATTACTAGATTTTGCTTTTGGTACATAATATAAAACCACTCGATTGTCCTTATTTAAATACTTTTTGGCAACCGCTAAAACATCTTCTCTCGTTACCTTATTATACTTAGCCAATTCAGTGTTTATCAAATTCGCATCGCCAAAATACACTTCATAATTGGCTAATGATTCTGCAATACCCGCCATGGTGCCATTGCTTGCAACAAGTTCGGTCGTGATTTGATTTTTTACTTTTTTGAATTCACGCTCTGATACTAAATTTGTTTTTAAATCATTTACCACACTGTCCATGTTCTTTTCTAAAACATCGGCTTTTACACCCATGTTGGCAATGGCCAAAGTAATTAACACCCCCTCATCCTCATTAAAATAAGGAACCGACTGCGCTGCAACTGCCAATTGTTTACTATCCACCAATGTTTTATTCATACGAGAGGACTCTCCACCTGATAAAATATTAGAAAGTACATTAAATGCATAGTATTCGCTACCGCCCTGCTTTGGTGCACGGTATGCTTGAAACACCCCTTCCAATTGAACATTATCCTGAATCACATCTCTTACTTCTCCCCCCATCGCAGGTTCTTGAATAGTAGGTCTATTGATTGGATTAGTCCCTTTTGCAATTGGACCAAAATAGGCTTCAATTTTTTTCTTTACGTCTGCGGATTTAAAATCTCCTGCAATAGATAAAACACAGTTATTGGGTACATAATACGTTTTATAGAATTGGATAAACTCTTCTAATTTAGCTGCATTTAAATGGTCCATACTACCAATCGGAGCCCAGCGATAAGGATGTACTTTAAATGCACGCTTTAACATTTCTGTTAAAAAACTTCCATAAGGACGGTTGTCAACACGCATTCTTTTTTCCTCCTTCACCACTTCTCTTTGTGTGTTTACGCCTACCTGCTCAATTTTAGCATGCATCATACGCTCACTCTCTAACCAAAGGCCTAAATCCAACTGATTAGATGGCAACAACTCATAGTAGAATGTTCGGTCCTGAGAAGTATTTGCATTTAATGCACCGCCAGCATTGGTAATGTATTTATCAAATTCCCCTCTTTTGATATTTTCTGAACCCTCAAACAATAAGTGTTCAAAAAAATGTGCAAAACCAGTTCTGGCGGTGTCCTCATTTTTCGAACCCACATGGTACAAGGTAGTCACCGCTACTACGGGCGCGCTATGGTCCTCATGCAAAATCACTTTTAACCCATTGGGTAAAGTGTATTTTTCAAACTGTATGGTTTGGCTTTGTGCAAATGAATGCATTATGGCAAAACAGCATACAAAAAATAGTAAAACTTTTTTGTGCATAAAATTGATTTATAATTAAGATTGGATTAAAACTAAGGCTATTTGGCTTAAATAAGAAGAAATAATTGGACGAATTATCCCCCAATTATTTGACCGGCATTTATCGTAGATGCTTGGTGCCAGGTTACTTCAGGGTCTTTTTTGAACCAGGTCATTTGTCGCTTAGCATAATGCCTCGTGTTTTGCTGAATTAATTCAATGACCCTTGATTTTGACATTTCCCCATTAAAATAAGCTTGCCACTCACTATATCCAACGGTTTGTAAAGCATTTAAGTTTGCATGAGGTTGTAATTGTAGTACTTCCTGCTCCAAGCCCCCCTCCACCATATTCAAAACCCGTTGATTTATTTGCTCATACAATTGCTCCCTAGGCATGTCCATACCCATTTTTACTATCCTAAATGGACGCGTCAACTTATGCTTATTTTGAAAACTAGTGATGGAAGCACCTGTTCCATTCATCACTTCTAAGGCCCGCATGAGTCTTTGTGGATTTTGCTGCTCCCCTTTTTCCCAATAAATCGGGTCCTTTACTGAAACTTCCTTTTGCAACCACCTCAATCCTAGTTTTTCATACTGATCAATGATACCCGTTCTAGTTGCTGGATCAATTGCTGGAATCAAATCCAACCCTTCACAAAATGCTTTGATGTATAAGCCTGTTCCGCCAACCATAACCACCGCTTCCTTGGATTCAAATAAGGCAGTTGTTTTTTCCAAGGCATATTGCTCAAAAACGGAGGCATTGAGGGTTGTTTGAATAGAATGACTAGCAATAAAATGATGCGGTACTTCGGCTAGTTCAGCGTTGGTTGGTCTTGCTACCCCAATATTCATTTCTTGATAACATTGACGCGCATCTGCCGAAATGATTTCCGTATTCAAAGCTTTTGCCAATGAAATGGCGAATGCTGTTTTGCCAACTGCGGTAGGCCCTACAATAATATATACTGTTTTTGCAACTGACAATGAATCTATGTTTAAATTAGTATGCTTCGAATGAATCTTCTAAAAAGCCACCATCATCCGATCCGCTCTCATCATCGGTATCATCTTCTGAATCCGCTCCATCATCAGACGCATTCGCATCTTCTTCCCCTTCCTCACCAAAACCATCCTTCGCTTCAGAGAGGTCATACTTTTCTTCGATATCTGCAAAGTTTTTTCCGAGTAATCCTTTGGACCCATATTGCATAGGACCGACGCCTTCTGTTCTTGATATAATTGGATACGACAAAGTTAAATCTGCATCGGCGTTTTTAATCACCTGTATCAATTCAATGAGAAAGGTCCAAGTTTTTGCAAAATCATACACATAAATAAAGTGCTGATTGGTGTCAATAATTTCTGTTCCAACCCCTGTCTCGCTCATGATTAAGGGAGGAGCTACATATTCCTTTTCATACAGTTCCTTACTAATTTCTCTACCCCTTTTCCAAATATCATTGCTGCGATAAAAAGTGGCAGCATGTATTTGATCAAATTCAAAAGCCTTCAAAATTATTTGATGGAGCTCCAAAAAGCTTTGTGTATGCTTCACTAAAACGTCTCTATAAATCGCGTCATCCTCTTCCCAATAAACCCTAAACTTTAAAATGGCCATACTTTAAATTTGAAACGCTAAATTACTATTTTATTACAGGAAATAAGCCTAGTTGTGCTGCTTCTTTCAACATAAAATCATAGGCGGCATCATGATGATTAGGGATTACCCCATCCAAAATGGCTTCTCTTATCGCATCTTTAATAATACCCACTTGCTTGGAAGGGGAAAGATTAAAAATTTGCATGATCATTTCACCTGTGATCGGAGGCTGCCAATTGCGTATACTGTCCTTTTCCTCCACTTCTTGTAATCGTTGTTTTACATATTCAAAACCCTGTAAATACCTTTTTACTTTATGTTGATTTTTACTCGTAATATCAGCGGCACACAATAACATTAAGGACTCGATATCATCCCCCGCATCAAATAACAACCTTCTTATTGCACTGTCAGTTACATTTTCTTTGGTCAATGAAATAGGACGAAGATGCAAAGCCACTAATTTTTGCACCATCTTCATTTTTTCATTCAATGGCAATTTTAATTGGGTAAATATTTTGGGCACCATTCTTGCGCCCACTACTTCATGCCCATGAAAGGTCCATCCAAATCCTGTTTCGAATCTTTTGGTATTGGGTTTTGCAATGTCATGTAATAAGGCAGCCCATCTTAACCAAATATCATTGGAAGTATTGGCCACATTGTCTAATACTTGTAAAGTATGAGAAAAATTATCCTTATGCCCAATGCCATCCAATGTTTCCGCCCCTTCCAATTTTAACAACAAGGGAAATATATATTGTAACAATCCAGCTTCTTTCAATAAGTACCAACCTTTTGAAGGGGTTGGAGTCATCATTATTTTTTGCAGCTCGTCGGTAATACGCTCTTGGGAAACAATACTGATTCGCTCCGCTATTTGCTGAATGCCTTTGAAAGTTTCTTCTGTAATGGTAAAATCCAATTGGGTCGCAAAACGAATGGCACGCATCATGCGTAAAGGATCATCGTCAAATGTTTGCCCTGGCGCTAAAGGTGTTTTTAGAATTTTGTTTTTTAAATCCGCCAACCCGCCAAAGGGATCAATGATCTGTCCAAAATGTTCCACATTCAACTCAATGGCCAATGCATTCACGGTAAAGTCCCTTCTGTTTTGATCGTCCTCAATGGTTCCTGGAGACACTTCGGGTTTACGACTATGACGGGCGTAACTTTCTTTTCTTGCACCAACAAATTCAATTTCAATATCATCAAATTTAACCTGCGCCGTACCAAATGTTTTAAATAAGGCAACGGGTGGCGTTGGATGAAATAATTTAGAAAATGCTTGGGCCAAAGCCATCCCATCCCCGATGCAAACCACATCAATATCCTTAGTAGGTCGCTCTAATATTTTATCCCGAACAAATCCTCCCACCGCAAATGCAGGCACGCCTATTTTGGCAGCGGCGGTTGCGACTGCTTTTAATAGTTCCGTTTCTCTTGAAGTAAGTTGGAGTTGCATGGCGCAAAGGTACTAATGTTGGTTCATTTGTATCAATGGTGCATACAATTGTTGCATTTGAACCGTTAAAGCACAATTAAAATGAGCCAATGGACAGGTTTTTTTGCCATGAATCCCGCAGGGCTTACATGCCAAGGCCTTTTCCGTTTGTACAATAAAGGAATGTTCGGAAAATGGACCGTATCCAAATTCCGGAATGGTGGAACAATAAATAGCTACCACAGGCGCATTTACTGCCGAAGCAAAATGCATAGGCGCAGAATCATTTACATAATTTAATACAGCCCCTTTTTGCAAAGCAGCCGAACTTAAAAAATGAAACTGGCCTGCCACATTAAACACTTTGTTTTTCACCTTCGCGTTCGCTGCAACAGCCTCTATAATTTGATTGCCTATTTGTTGGTCACCAGGACCACCAATAATATAAACATGGCCGACAAAATCCAAACTGTTTAAAAAAATCACCCATTGTTCTATTGGAAATTGCTTTGTATACCAAACAGAAGCGGGCGCGATGCATAGATAGGGTTGCGTTTGCAATGATTGTACTTTATCAACATCAGCATTTGATGGATATAATTTAGGTTTCACTAAGGGAATATCCTTATCCAATACTTGAATCAATGCATGATTTTTTTGTATTTCATGCAAGCCAGGTTGCATGGCCTGATGTTTGACTTTTTTTGTAAATAAAAATGAAAACGGATTTTTATCAAAACCAATTTTAATTTTAGCTTTTGAGAAAGCAGTCCATAAACCCGTAGCCGCGTATCTTTGAACATTAATCAAAACATCATATTGCTGAGCACGTAATTGCTGTAAAACATGAATCCAATTGGCGTATTTGCGTTGTTGTTTATTCCAAACAATTACATTGTGAATAAATGGATGATGCAAAAACAAGGCTTCATTCCCTTTTCTAACTATAATGTCAATTTTAACATTTGGGTATTTTGCATGCAAGGATTCAAGCAGTGCAGTGCTTAACACTACATCTCCAATAAATGCGGTTTGTATGATTCCAATTTTTTGCATGCTAGTAAAAAGTATTCAATATTAATGTCTAATGATAATTAAATTCCCGTCCTCATCCCATTTCACAATGGAAGAAGGTTGTTGTAATTCAGTTTCGTCTCTTCTATGCTTTACCACATAATCAACCCCGTCTTGTATTTCCATAGAAATATCATTAAAACAAAGTGGTGTTGGGTAGTTGGAAACATTGGCGGATGTACTTACAATAGGTTTGCCGAATTGTTGCATTAATGCTTGACAAAATTGATCCTTACAAATACGAATTGCGACCGATCCATCCGATGCTAATAAATTAGCCGCTACATTTTTTGCACGTTGATAAATGACCGTAGTAGGTTTATGAATCCCCTTGATGTAATCAAAAACTTGCAGTTCATTTACATCCACATGTTTTAAAATAGCAGCTTCATTTTCGACCAATACAATCATTGCTTTGGTATCCACTCTTTTTTTTAAATCAAAAACACGTTTTACAGCTGCTTCGTTGGTGGCATCACAGCCAATGCCCCAAACCGTATCGGTTGGATATAATAGTAAACCCCCACTGTGGAGCGTTTCTAAACAAGCTTGAATATCGTCGTGGTGCGCAAACATGTTGCAAATTAAACATTACCTGTTAAAAATGGGCTAGTTTATTGTGCAAAAGAATTGATTAAAAATAGATTGTGAGCTTGTATTTTTGCCAAAATTGATACCAATGGACTTACAAACAAAAATTGAAGCAGCATGGAATGACCGTGCCTTGTTAAAAGACGAAAACTATAGCAACGCCATCCGTGAAGTAATTGAAGAAGTAGATAAAGGAAGGTTAAGAGTGGCAGAACCTAAGGGAAATGAATGGGTGGTCAATGAATGGGTAAAGCAAGCGATACTTATGTATTTTGGTATTCAACAAATGCAAACCTGGGAATTGGCCCCTTTTGAATTTCATGATAAAATGTTATTAAAATCTGGTTATGCGCAATTAGGTGTGAGGGCAGTCCCGCATGCAATAGCAAGATATGGAGCTTACCTTGCAAAAAATGTAGTGCTTATGCCCAGTTATGTTAATATTGGTGCTTTTGTTGATGAGGGTACCATGGTGGATACTTGGGCAACAGTAGGAAGTTGTGCGCAGATAGGAAAAAATGTACACTTAAGTGGTGGCGTAGGCATTGGAGGCGTTTTAGAGCCCCTGCAAGCAAGCCCTGTGATTGTGGAAGACGGTTGTTTTATTGGAAGCAGATGTATTGTCGTTGAGGGGGTGCATTTAGAAAAAGAAGTTGTTTTAGGTGCGAATGTAGTGTTAACAAAAAGTACTAAAATTATTGACGTGAGTGGGGATACCCCCATTGAATATAAAGGTCGCGTCCCAGCAAGAAGTGTTGTTATTCCGGGGTCTTACAAAAAGTCCTTTCCTGCAGGTGAATACCAAGTAAGTTGCGCATTAATTATTGGTCAACGAAAACCTAGCACTGATTTAAAGACCAGTTTAAATGATGCATTAAGAGATTTTAATGTTGCCGTATAAAAAAGTTGGGGTGACAGAGACGAATCCCCACCACCCCGATTATCCTTCCCCCAAAGGATAACATCTTTTATATATTTAATATTTCTTTAATTTAAATATTCCCTTTTCTAAAAGTATCACAAATTTGCTATAAACAAATAGTGTATTTTCTAAATTACATAAAGAAAGAAGTGAAAAAAGAAATATTGTTGTTATAAATTATAATACAATTACTTAAATATTAATAAATTATATAATTTACGTATAATAAAATAAGTAAA
>CANKWR010000050.1 GCA_947487525.1 Bacteroidota bacterium | reverse complement strand
GGCAGATGAAGTAGGTGCATTTGTACTCGCCGATATCGCACACCCATCAGGATTAATTGCCAAGGGATTATTAAGTTCTCCATTTAACCATTGTCATTTTGTAACTTCTACCACCCACAAAACATTACGTGGACCTCGTGGTGGTGTAATTATGATGGCGAAGGATGGGGAGAATACTTTGGGATTAAAAGATATAAAAGGGAATTTAAGATTATGGTCCAATGTCATTGACATGGCCGTTTTCCCTGGAACACAAGGAGGACCATTAGAGCATGTCATTGCCGCAAAAGCCATTGCCTTTGGTGAAATACTTTCCGACGAGTTTATGGTGTATGCGAAACAAGTGCAAACCAATGCGCAAGTGATGGCAGCTGCTTTTGTGGCGAAAGGATATGAAATTATCAGTGGGGGAACCGACAATCATTTAATGTTAATTGATTTACGCAATAAAAATATTAGTGGTAAAAAAGCAGAACAAGTATTAGGACATGCCGATATCACAGCCAATAAAAATATGGTGCCTTATGATGATAAGTCGGCCTTTGTAACTTCGGGTATTCGTTTTGGTGTTGCAGCTATTACAACCCGCGGTATGAAGGAAGGACATATTCCATTTGTGGTAGAAGCTATTGACAAAGTATTGATGAATGCAGACAATGAAACTGTTTTAGCAGAAACGAGAAAAGACGTAAATAAATTCATGGAGCAATTTGTATTGTATCCTGAATTGGGTTAATTGCCTAACTTTATAGCATGATACAAAGAATACAAAGCATTTGGTTATTACTAGCAAGCGTAGCTGCATTTATAGTATTGCGCTTTCCATTTTATTATACACCAACACCTAATTCCTTAGAAATAGCAGGAAGTAGCTCAACAGGCACTTTAATAACTTTGGCCTTTAGTGCTTGCCTAAGTGCAATTAGTATTTTTTTGTATGGCAATCGAATGTTGCAGCTCAAAGTAACTGTGGTTAATTTTTTACTTTCTGCGCTGATCGGTTTTTTAATATACCGCATAAGTGCAAGTAATCCAGGTGGTGGATTTACCTTATTCTCTATTGCTTTTTTTGCAATGCCCTTACTGCAAATTTTAGCTATTGTAAAAATTTACAAGGACGAGCAATTGGTGAAGAGTGCGGAAAGGTTAAGGTAATTTACAAGTACTTCCCTGTCTGCGAAGCCTTGCATTTGGCTAATCCGCTTGGGATTCCAGCATAAACCACCGTTCCGCCGGCATCCCCTGCTTCGGGGCCCATGTCAATCACCCAATCGGATGCTTTGATTACATCGGTATTGTGTTCTACTACTATTAAGGAATGGCCTTGATCAATTAAAGCGTTGAAAGCTTTTAATAATTTATGAATATCATGAAAATGTAAACCGGTGGTAGGTTCATCAAATATGAATAACATTTTTTGATTGGCTTTTCCTTTGCCTAAGAAGCTAGCGAGTTTTACACGTTGTGCTTCCCCGCCACTCAAAGTGCTACTACTTTGTCCCAACTTCACATAGCCCAATCCCACTTCTTGCAATGGACTTATGGCCAACACAATATTTTTTTCTTCACTAAAAAATTCAATGGCTTCATCCACACTCATCTCCAATACATCAAAAATACTCTTGCCTTTATAATGTACTTCTAATACCGTTTCTTTAAAACGCTTTCCTCCACAATCCTCACAGGTTAAATGCACGTCCGCAAGGAATTGCATCTCCACCAATTGTTCCCCTTCTCCTTTACAGGTATCACATCGGCCACCGTCCACATTAAAAGAAAAATGCTTCGGCAAAAAGCCGCGAATTTTAGAAAGTGCTTGTTTTGAATACAGATCTCTAATAGCATCATACGCTTTGATATAAGTAACCGGATTGCTTCTGGAGGATTTACCAATAGGGTTTTGATCCACCATTTCAATGGCATCAATTAAATGCAAGTCGCCTTTTATATCGGCATAACCTCCTACTAGTTCCGTTGGTTGTTGCTTTGCTTTTAGTAATGCATTGTACAATACTTTTTTTACAAGCGTTGTTTTTCCACTTCCACTCACGCCACTCACCACACATAAACTTTGTAATGGAAAATCCACATTTACATTTTGTAAATTATGCAGATGCGCTCCTTCCAATTTTATAAAGTGTTTCGCGGGTCGCGTTTTGGCAGGAATGGGAATAAACAATTCCCCTTTTAAATATTTTCCTGTTAAACTTTTCTTGTCCTTCATCAATTCCGCCGCATTGCCTACTGCTACTACTTCTCCGCCCTGGTGTGCCGCTAATGGACCCATATCAATGATATGATCAGCCTTACGCATAATTTGCTCATCATGCTCTACCACCACTACCGTATTACCCAAGTCTCTCAAATTTTGCAGTACTTTTATTAAGCGCTCCGTATCTCTTGAATGCAAACCAATACTTGGCTCATCCAAAATATATAAGGAGTTGGTTAAATTACTGCCCAAGCATCTTGTTAATTGAATTCTTTGACTTTCTCCCCCACTCAAGCTATTGGCCAAACGACTTAAGGTTAAATAACCCAGCCCAACATCCATTAAGGTTTGAATGCGTTGTTCTATTTCTACTAAAATACGTTTTGCAATTTCATTATCATGCGCAGATAATTTCAAATCGGTAAACCATTGTTGTAATTCACGCACTGGCATGGCACATAATTCTCCAATATGTTTGTCGCCAATTTTTACATACAAGGCTTCCTTGCGTACCCGGTATCCATTACAGTCTGGACAATTGGTTCTTCCGCGATACCTGCTTAATAACACACGGAATTGAACTTTATATAAATGCGCTTCCACGTCTTTAAAAAAATCATCGATACCCAAGGCCTTTCCCGTTCCTTTCCATAACTGCGTGTATTGTGCCTTGGTTAATTTATTAATGGGTTGATGAATTGGAAAGCCGGTTTTCCCTGCTTCTTTTATAAACTGATCCTTCCACCAACTTAATTTTTCTCCTTTCCAAGGTGCTACCCCTCCATCATATACCGATAAGAAAGGATTGGCAATCACTAAGTTTTCATCAATACCTAATACCTGACTATACCCTTCACAAGTAGGACAAGCACCATAAGGATTATTGAAAGAAAATAAATTCGGCGTAGGCTCATCAAATTCCATCCCATCCAAACTAAACTTATTATTAAAGTCCTGTAAACGATCATTGTTTTTTTCCACCCACAACAATCCTTCCCCTTCATAAAATGCAGTACCAATGGAATCGGTTAAACGGTGAATATCATCCTCGTCAAAATCTTTTACGATCATTCTATCTATTAACACATATACATCTTGTGCTTTTACTTTTTTAGCCAGTTCAGTTTTGGAAAGCGCCAAAGCATCTTCAATTCTTACAATCGTTGATTCCGTTTTGGGCGCGCGCAAATAAATACGTGTAAAGCCTTTTTGCACCAATATATTTAATTCCTCGGCAATGTCTCTTTTTGATTGTTGTTTGAAAGGCACCAATAAAACCATTTTATCCCCCGCCTTCCCTTTATGGATATAGGTAAGCACATCCTGCACATCATGCTTTTTCACTTCCTGTCCACTAATGGGAGAATAGGTTTTACCTATCCTGGCAAAAAATACCCTAAAGTAATCGTATAGCTCGGTCATACTCCCCACGGTACTGCGTGGGGTTCGGGTAGTCACTTTTTGTTCAATGGCAATGGCTGGACAAAGGCCCTTAATATAGTCCACATCTGGCTTGCCCATACGGGACATAAATTGGCGCGCATAGGAAGATAAACTCTCCGCATAGCGTCTTTGCCCCTCGGCAAATAAAGTGTCAATGGTTAAAGAGGACTTACCACTCCCTGAAACCCCCGTTACCACGATGAACTGG
The DNA here is from genome assembly GCA_947487525.1 of Bacteroidota bacterium. Classification (GTDB taxonomy): domain Bacteria; phylum Bacteroidota; class Bacteroidia; order Chitinophagales; family Chitinophagaceae; genus Sediminibacterium. The sequence goes on along the minus strand of CANKWR010000050.1, from coordinate 8,783 downwards.
TCCCTTGGAAAGTCAACCGATACATTTTTTAAATTATGTACCCTTGCCCCAACTACCTCAATGGAATTCTTTCCTTTTTTACTTGCAGCCATATAGCAAAATAACACAATCCGCCGCAATTGGTTGTACCATTTGCGATATTCTTTTTACAAAACACCCTCCCTTTTAAATGTGGATATCCTCGCGCTTGATTTTTCGTTTTCAACAAATGAAAAATGGATTATATAAGTGGGTAATTTTCCATTACTAACCCAACTAAGTACACCCTTACTTAGCTTTCGAAGACCTATAAAAAACAACAATGAACAAAACCGTACAACTCAACGACAACGAATTAATTCAATTATTTCAAGAAGGAAACACCCGCGCTTTCAACGCCTTAATTGACCGTCACCAAGAAAGAATTTACAATGCCATTTTTTTTATGGTAAAAGACAGTTACTTGGCCGAAGATTTGATCCAAGATATTTTTATTAAAATTATCAATAATCTAAAGCAAAATAAATACAACGACGAGGGCAAATTTTTGCCATGGGCTTTGCGTATTGCGCATAACTTTTGTGTAGACCATTTTAGAAAAGTAAAAAGAACCCCCACGATTAAAACAAGTGACGATCAGGATTTATTTGAGGTAATTAAACATTCCGATCATCCTGCCGATTATAAAATGACCCGCAGTCAAACGCATCGCAATATTCAGGAACTAGTGGATTTATTACCCGAAGAGCAAAGAGAAATTATTGTGCTAAGACATTATGCCAACTTAAGCTTTAAGGAAATTGCACAAATGACCAACTGCAGTATTAATACCGCTTTGGGAAGAATGCGTTATGGCTTAATTAATTTAAGAAAGATGATGAACGAAAGAGGAATGAGCCTTTAAGGCTTTCCCTTCGCTACACTGCATTGCAACCATTCCAAATACACTTGTGCATCCGGCGTATACCCTACTGGATTAGAAAGTAATTGTTGATTGGGGCTCATCACCACATATAAAGGTTGTGTAACCTGATTAAAGTTTTCGGCTTGGAAAGTAGCCCACAAATCACCTACGCTATTGATTTCTTTTTCCGTACCCGTTTTGCCTTTGTATTTAAAACGCTTTTCAACAGGCAGCATTTCTTTATCGTCCACATATAAGGATACTAAAATAAAATTGTCTTTGATATAATTTGCCACTGCAGGATCGGTCCACACATTTTCCTCCATCTTACGACAGTTCACACAAGCCCATCCCGTAAAGTCTATTAAAATGGGTTTGTTTTGCTCCTTTGCTAAGGTCAATGCTTTCTCATAATCATTCACTACATTGGCATGTACACCTCTATTGTCATCGGTTGGCATGGCCAGGATGCTATAACCACTTGGCGGCGGGAAGCCACTTAAGAATTTTAAAAGGTAGGCATTTTTAGGGAAGATGCCCATTATTAAGACCATCGAAAAGGCAATGGCTGCAACGCCGCCTATTTTGCGGCCCACTGAAATTTTAGCCCCTTTGTGATCATGCGGCAGTTGTAATTTACCCCATAAGTACAATGCCAATCCAATACTTATCAAAGCCCAAATACCTAAGAATACTTCGCGTTTTAATAAACCCCAATGTTGCACTAAATCGGCATTGGATAAAAATTTAAAGGCCAAGGCAAGTTCTAAGAAGGCCAATACTTTTTTCACCGTATCCAACCATCCACCCGATTTGGGTAAACTTTGCAACCATTGCGGAAATATCGCAAACAAGGTAAAAGGCAAGGCCAATGCAAAACCAAAGCCGGCCATACCATAAGTTAACGCCCAGGCGCCCCCTTGCAAGGACCCCACCAATAAAGTGCCTAATATTGGGCCCGTACAAGAAAAAGAAACAATGGCTAAGGTAATCGCCATAAAAAAAATGCCCCCTAAACTTCCCAGTCCACTTTTCGCATCGGCTTTATTGGCAATGCCCGATGGTAAAGAAATTTCAAAATAACCAAAGAAAGAAATAGAGAAGAATATAAAAATGACAAAGAAAATAATATTTAAAACAGGGCTTGTGGAAATACTATTAAATATTTCGGGTTGTACATTTCCAGCTATATGAAAGGGTAAACTTGCTAAAACATAAATTAAGAAAATGCTTAAGCCATACAATAAACCATTTTTGATGCCTTGTTTTTTTGTTTTAGAGCGCTTGGTAAAAAAGGAAACCGTAACCGGTATCATTGGAAATACACAAGGGGTAATTAAGGCAATGAGTCCGCCTAAAAATCCTAAAATAAATACCGACCAGGCGCTTGATTGTTTGCTATCCTGTGCCACTTCCCCACAGGCACCAGCGGGCGGGATGGTTGCAGTAGTAGGCAGTAAAACCTGCACGCCAGCTGCCTTTTTCCCATTGGATAAAAAAATGGCAACAGGAATTTCTTGTTGATAAAATTCATTCCCTTTGGCAATGGCCAATTGAAGGGTTCCTCTTAAGGTATCCGGCTGAAAACCACGAATGACGAAAGTTTCTGTTACTTGAATTGAACCATCAAAAACAAAGGCATTTTCAAATAAAACATCTTTTTGTAGCGCCGACTGCTTTGAATAAACAGCCGCTACAGTAGATTTTATGGTTTCTAAAACAAATACTATTGTAGGCGCAACCGTTAATGGATCTCCTCCAGTTTCTGCTGCAGGTGTATTTCCATAAATATGCCAATCCTTAGCTATTTCTATGCTATATGTCAATGAATACGTACTATCATTCATCGGCGTAGCCAGGGCTTTTACCTTAACCAGGCCATCCGTTTGTGCAAAAGCATTATGCTGTAAAGTCAATAAAGCGAAGACTGCTACAAAAAATCGAAAAATATTTTTCAAAATCTACTTTTTTAAAATGCCCATTATATTAAAAATACATGCTATTGTACAGCTATATCAAAAGACACTTTCGATGGTGGCAAACATCTTTCATCATTACATACCATGTATTCTATTTCACCTGTCAACCTTGTTTTACTTGCCACTTTTAAGGTAACAGATTGAACAAACTGCACCTTTTTCGTAAAATAAGCAACATTTGATTTGATATTTTTATCAAAAAGTTTTTCAAGAGCACCCACCTCTATTATTTTTCCATTTATTTGTACCAAAGGATTTTTTTTGATACTTATTTTTGTGGGTAGTGGGTTTTTAGGGAATTGAGAATAAATATGCCATGGTGCGTCGACGTTTGCAGTGAACGTGATGTCATACTGCTTGTCTGATTTTTTTACTGCCTCAAAATTCCATTTAACAGGATTTAATTTTTGGGCTTGCACATTCAATCCTATTATGATGGTCAATACAAAAAAAACTATTTTTTTCATTTGGTAGCATTTATTTATTTAGACAAGCCCAACATGGCAAAAACTTTTTTGCCGTCCATATTACTTAATGCAGTATTGGTTGCGCGCTCCGGATGAGGCATCATGCCAAATACATTGCGTTGATCGTTGCAAATACCCGCGATATGATTAGTTGATCCATTGGGATTAGCCGGGCCACCCACGGTACCATTTTCATCGCAATAACGAAATAATATTTGGTCGTTGTTTTCCAAATGCGTCAACGTGGCTTCATCTGCAAAATACCTGCCCTCTCCATGTGCAATTGGTATTTGTAAAGCCTCACTCGTTTCAGATTTGATGAATACGTTTTTGCAAATAAATTGCTGATTTTGATTTTGCAATAAAGCGCCTGGCAACAAGCCGCTTTCGCATAAAATTTGAAACCCATTACAAACCCCTAATACCTTTCCCCCTTTATTGGCAAAGTCAATCACAGATTGCATCATTGGACTAAATTTTGCAATTGCACCACAACGTAAATAATCCCCAAAGGAAAATCCTCCAGGCAATACGATACAATCATCTGTTGTAAAATGAGATAAATCACTGTCCTTATGCCATAGCATTTCAACAGGATAACCCAAGTCTTTTTCTAAAGCATCTTGCATATCTCTATCACAATTAGAACCCGGGAAAACGACCACACCAAACTTCATAAATATGTATTTTATGTATTAGGATAAAATTGAAGGTCAAAGTTACCAAAAAGCCCTAAAAATTACTAGGCAAATTCTTCACTTAACCTAGTTGGTTATACACAATAACGGCAATGGCCGACCAAAACAGGATATTCGGTATAAAAAGGCGCTTAGGCACGGAATATCCGAAGCTAATAAAGCAGGCTAAGGGTGTTAATACAATAGAAGATGCATATAAAGCTTGTGCCGAAAAAATGATAGGCTGAAACAAGGTTAAAATCAACACTAACAGTAATACACCCCAATACTTTCGCACTTGAATGATAAACCTGGATTGTTGATCTCGCCAATAATATAGCCCTACAAAAAACTGAACCGCAATCAATATCAAAGTAATGATGATACTGAAATCGGGTCTGACAAATGGATTTTTCCAGTCCAGCCTTGGTAAGAAATATCTAAACTCCTGCACCCCACTTGTTAAAAACACAAAGGTGAAAATAAAATAAAATGGAAGTAATATGCCCATTAACAAAACCAACCATTCCGTGATTTTAAAGGGACGAATAATGGTAAGTGCAAACAATACCACCGGAATTAAAATGGCAATGGGTTCATACAATAATATGGAACAACCCAATATTAAACCAATATTAAATTCAAGCGTCTTTGGTTGTTTTTGGTCATACAATCTTAAGAGTTTTACCAAAATCCAAATCACCAATGAATTGGCCACCAAGCCTGAGCTAATCACATCCCAGTAGGGGAATAATGCAGTGAGTATGATGTAAGTAAACCCCGGCAAGTAACTTACTTGTTGGAACATTTTAAGTTTACTCATTAAAATATTCAATCGTATTGCCTGACTTAAAATGATCACCTGAAACAATATAATTAAAACAAAAGAGGGTAACGGTTTAATATAATTTACCAAAATATAAGGCAACAAACCATCGGTGGCGATGGCAATAACCATGGGAGGTTGCATCCAAACATGAAAATGCAATGCAACACTTAGCAGTACTAGAAAAAGTAAATTAATATCCGATCTATCTCTAAATAAAAAAACCACGCTGTCTTATTTAATTTGAATTTTTGCGAAGCCAATTTTGTCCTTGTATTGATAAGGCACAATTGCTTCGTTTTCTCCAATTTGTTTTAAAGAACGTGGCATCCATTCGAATTTCTTTTCCGCCAAAATTATATTTTCGCCCTTCACCAGTTGCCCCTCCTTGGTCATCGCATTAATCAGGAACTGGCTCACTCCTTTTTCTTTCTTTTGGTAAACAAAATGGGTCCCATTGTTATTTTCTACAATGCCATAACCAATAAACTGATCGGTATTTACATCAGATTGACGTTTGTCAATGGTTTTTACCCATTGAACACTTCCTTTAGTGTCAATGGAAATAAATGCTACCTTATTTGCATTGTAATTCACCGAGCTATACCCAAATCCTGCATACGGATTCATCCAAGGTCCACCCCACATAAATGGGGACATGCCAAAACCAAAACCATATCCAAAACCAAGGCCTAGGCCAAATCTTGTCCAAGGATAAAAGCCAAAAGGTCTATTCCAAAAATTATACATAAAAGGACTATAAAAAGGTCCGCCATAAAAATAATCCCATCTTGAAAAATAATTTCTACTCCCATTTGTTTCTGCCCACTCTGCAACCACTAATGTGCTACCATCGGCTTGCACTTGTATTCTATCTAAATAAAAATGATCAAATACCCCTTTTAAATTACGCTTTGAACTTACCGCACCACGAAGTGCATCGGTAAAACGCGCCGCATTGCTAAACAATTCTTTTTTAGCTTGAATGTCCCATGCATAGGTGTAAATCCCTTCCACATTTCCTTTTTTAGCTGTTGCATAAAATGAATTCAATACGACGCGTCCGTTGGCATTGTCTACCTTGAGTCGGATGTCATCCAATAACAATGTATTATTCAAAATAGCAGATTCAAGCACTTCTGATCCGTTGGCTGCTAAATAAAGCAAACTTACTGCAGGTGCTTTATTTTCAAGCGTCATATTTCTTAAGCAAAATAAATTGCCCGCATTGTCTAATGCAAAATCAGATAAGTTGCTTTTTTTATTTTGTGCATTCACATTGATAGCAGTCTCATTGATCATTTCAAACTCACTATTCAGAGACACTACTTTAATTTTAATTGAAGCTTCATGTGTTGTGTTAACACTGAAAATTGCTAGTTTACGATGGTCATCACTTTTCAATAAATTAAAAACTTTTAGATTCGAACCAGGACGGATATTTTCAGCAGTATCAATGATTCTTGGATTGCCTACTAGCTGACCATCTGAATTAATTTCAGCAGTTGCTGCATATACGGTAGTCTTACTTTGAAATTGATAAAATGCAAATACTTTGTCATCCCCCATGATAAACTCAATGGAAGAAACAGCAGCAGGTAAAAATGATAAATCATTTTGTTTTACCAATTGCATTTGCGTATTGTATTGTGCAATGGTAGAAATACCCCCATTTTTTTTGTATATCCAATAGTGCTTAGCTACTTTTCCTAGTACTTCATATTGCATGTCCTCCTTGTCTGTTTTTTCAATACCAGACAAAACGTAAGACTGTGCAAAAGAGGCTTGAGCGCTCAGTAAATAGGTTACTAAAAAACTAAAAATTAACTTTTGCATAGAAATAAATTTTATACGACAAATTTAGTACATAATCGGGTGTGTAAAGCAATTAGCCCCAATATTAACGATGCTTTAAAAAAAATTGACTTAGTTCTACTGTTCTAGGAGTGTGACCCCTTGCGCTAGCACTGCTAAGGTATAATGAGCCCCCAATTTGATTGGGTAATTTGCTAGGCCATGGCTGATGGGGAAATCGTAACAAATTGGATAATTAAAATCTTTAATATGGGACTGAAGAATCTCATAGGCACCCGCTCCAATATCGGTAGGCTCGTCCCGCATGTCGGAGAATCCCCCAATGACCAATCCTGCCAAATGATTGAATAAACCCGCGTTTTTCATTTGAATCACCATTCGGTCTAAATTGTAATGATACTCTCCAATATCCTCTAGAAATAAAATTTTTCCTTTGGTATCCAAACAATTTAAAGAACCAACCAAATGTGCAATTAAACATAAATTTCCACCGATCATTGGCGCGGTCACTGACCCCAATTGATTGTATCCATGGGCAGGCGCAACATAGGCTGTATGCTGTCCTTGTAAAATAGATTTTAACGCCTGAATATAGGGTGCTCCCTCCACTCCCTTATTAAATGCAGCTGCCATTGGACCATGTATACTCATGATGTCCTTTTTCTGTAATGCCGCATGCAAAACAGTGATATCACTAAATCCAATAATCCATTTAGGGTTGCTTTTCAAAGCAGTAAAATCCAAATCATTGATAATCCTACTTAACCCATATCCACCCCTTGCGCATAAAATGGCTTTCACGGAAGGGTCATCCATCATGTTTTGTAAATCGGCTGCACGTTCGGTATCCGTACCCGAATACGTGAAGTGTATCCCTCCTACGGTACTTCCCAATTTTACCTGATAGCCCCAACTAGCAAGGGTTTCCACACATTTTTGTACCTTTTCTAATGGAATGGTACCTGCAGGACATACCATCCCAATGACATCGCCAGCTTGTAGGTTTTGAGGTTGAATCATACCGCAATATTAAGTACTTTTGCAACAATGAAGACGCCAAAACGATATTTGATTACGGCTGCCCTGCCTTATGCCAATGGGTTAAAACATATTGGCCATTTAGCAGGCGCCTATTTGCCTGCGGATATATATGTGCGCTATTTGAAAGCACAAAAAAGAGAGGTAGTTTTTGTATGTGGTAGTGACGAGCATGGCACCGCTATCCCCATTCAAGCAACTAAGGAAGGGACTACCGCGCAAGCCATTATTGATAAGTACCATCCTATTATTGAACAAAATTTCAAGGACCTAGGCATTGCCTTTGATATTTACCATCGCACCAGCGATCCGCTTCACCATGAAACCGCTAGCGCATTTTTTAAGGATTTAGAAGGCCGTGGTGATTTAGAAACAAAAACAAGCGAACAATATTTTGATGAACAAGCCAATACTTTTTTGGCGGACCGTTATATAAAAGGCACTTGCCCTAACTGTGGACATGGCGAAGCCTATGGTGATCAGTGTGAGAAATGTGGCAAGAGTTTAAGCCCCGAAGAATTAATTAATCCAATAAGTACCTTAAGTGGGAATGCACCTATTAAAAAGGAAACCACCCATTGGTATTTGCCCTTAAACAGACATGAAGATTTTTTACGTCAGTGGATATTAGAAGAACATGCAAACGATTGGAGACCAGCCGTAGTAGGTCAATGCAAAAGTTGGATTGAAGGTGGGTTACAACCCCGCGCTGTTACCCGTGACTTAGACTGGGGCGTAAAAGTGCCTGTTGCCGGTGGCGATGGTAAAGTATTGTATGTTTGGTTTGATGCCCCCATTGGTTACATTAGTGCGACCAAACAATGGGCAATCAATAACAACAAGGACTGGAAACCTTATTGGAACGATCCTGAAACCAAGTTGGTGCATTTTATTGGCAAGGATAACATTGTATTCCACTGTATCATTTTTCCTGTGATGTTAAAATTACATGGCAATATATTACCTGAGAATGTGCCTGCCAATGAGTTTATGAATTTAGAAGGCGACAAAATGAGTACTTCACGCGGTTGGAGTATTGAAATGGATGATTATATCAACAAATGGATTAAGAAAGAAAATGGGGGAGAATCATTGGCG
>CANKWR010000049.1 GCA_947487525.1 Bacteroidota bacterium | reverse complement strand
GCAGGGCCATGGAATTAATCATCACAGGTAAAACCATTAATGCTACCCAAGCCATGAATTATGGGTTGGTCAATTATGTGGTGCCGCAAACTGAATTATTAGATAAAGCATTTTCAATATTAAAAGGGGTGCACGAAAAATCCCCTATTGCCGTAGGCAATTCTATCAAAGCCATTAATGCAGTTTGGGACGAATCGGTAAATGGGTATGATGTGGAAGCCAACTTGTTTGGAGATTGCTTTTCAAGTGATGACGCTAAGGAAGGCATCGCAGCCTTTAAAGAAAAAAGAAAGCCCCATTTTAAAGGCCACTAATTCCTCCTTTTTTTGGAAAGGTGTCTTACCTTTGCGGTATTAAAATACCATATATGGAATATAGAATTGAGAAAGACACAATGGGCGAAGTAAAAGTACCTGCCAATGTTTATTGGGGTGCACAGACACAAAGAAGTATTGAGAATTTCAAAATTGCAGAGGATATCAATAGAATGCCGAAAGAAATTATTCGTGCATTTGCTTACTTAAAAAAAGCGGCTGCGCTGACCAACTTTGATGCCGGCGTTTTACCTAAAGAAAAATGTGATTTAATTGGCCAAGTCTGTGATGAAATATTAGCAGGCAAATTGGATGACCAATTCCCATTAGTCGTATGGCAAACAGGTAGTGGTACCCAAAGCAATATGAACATGAACGAAGTAATTGCTTATCGTGCACATGTGCTTAATGGCGGGAGTTTAACAGATAAGGAAAAATTTATTCATCCGAATGACGATGTCAATAAATCACAGTCTTCTAATGACACTTTTCCAACGGCAATGCATATTGCAGCTTATAAAATCTTAAGAGAAGTGACCATCCCTGGAATCACCACTTTGAAAAATACATTGGATGCAAAAAGTGCCGAGTACATGCACATTGTAAAAATTGGTCGTACCCATTTTATGGATGCTACCCCACTTACTTTGGGTCAAGAAATTAGTGGTTATGCAAGCCAATTAAAGCATGGATTAAAAGCCATCGAAAATACATTTGCCCATTTAAGTGAATTGGCATTGGGAGGCACTGCAGTGGGTACGGGCATCAATACCCCAAAAGGTTATTCCGAAAATGTAGCAAAACATATTGCCAACTTAACTGGAATTCCATTTGTGACTGCCGAAAATAAATTTGAAGCATTAGCAGCACACGACGCGATTGTAGAATCACATGGTGCTTTAAAAACAGTAGCGGTGAGCTTAATGAAAATAGCCAATGACATTCGTATGCTTTCTTCCGGACCAAGAAGCGGTATTGGGGAATTATTTATTCCAGACAATGAGCCAGGCTCTTCTATTATGCCAGGTAAAGTAAATCCTACCCAATCCGAAGCATTAACCATGATTGCAGCACAAGTCATGGGCAATGATGTAGCCATTAATATAGGTGGCTCCATGGGTCATTTTGAATTAAACGTTTTCAAGCCATTGATGATTTATAATTTCTTACACAGTGCGCGATTAATTGGGGATGGCTGCATGAGCTTTAACGAAAAGTGTGCTATTGGTTTAGCACCTATCGAAGAAAACATCAATAAGCATGTAAACAACAGCTTAATGTTGGTGACTTCATTAAATACAAAAATTGGTTATTATAAGTCGGCTGAAATTGCACAAAAAGCGCATAAGGAAGGTACTACCTTAAAAGAAATGGCGGTGAAATTAGGCTATGTTACTCCAGAAGAATTTGATGCTTGGGTAGTCCCTAAGGACATGGTTGGACTTTAGAATAGCCCTTTTATTTTTAATAAAAAAAGAAAGAATACTAACTCTCGACTCGCCCTGCGCGTGGCTCGAAAGCTCGCTCGAATTAGTATTCTTTCTTTTTTTATTTTTATTAAGTTCAATTGCTAAAACTTCCAGCCAAAACCAATTCCTCCATAAAAAGGAAATAAGCCATCTTCTGTAAACACGGGATTCATAGTGGCTCTAAAAGTAAAGCCTCCATCCTTGGGTTGCAAGCGATAGCCGATGGTCGAGTGTCCAAAACTTCCACTAAAGAGTCCACTATCATCGGGGTTGACAGTGATAAATGTAAATTCAGCACCAAATTCAAAGTAGTTTCTATTGTCCTTGGAAGCAATATAATTTAAGCCAACCGGAAAAGTGAGTAAGTTTATATCATAATCGGGGATGCCGCCAATACCCACCCTGAAGCCTAGCCCCCTGTCCAGTTTTATTAAAACGCATATCGTAGTTGACAGAAGCCAAACCAGGTCCACCCAATTCAAAGAAAATAGATTTTGCATTGGGATTAGCTACATTTGAATTGCTTTGTGCACTCAATGAAACTATCAGTCCAATGACCATGCTTATTGTTAAACACCCTTTTTTCATAAGTACCTTTTGAAAGTTGATTATTTAAAACTACCTCAATAATTAGTGCACTCGCTCCCCATTTATATAAGTGCGGGTAACTTTAACATTTAATATACTATTCGTAGGCACTTTCATTAAGTCTTGATCCAACATAATAAAGTCTGCCTTCTTACCCACTTCTAATGAACCTACCAGTTTTTCCATTCTATTTGCTTTGGCAGCCCAAATAGTCATCCCACGAATGGTTTGTTCACGTGTCAATGCATTTTCCATTTGAAAACCTCCTGCCGGGAAACCTTTACTATCCTGTCTTGCCACCGATGCTAAAAATGTTTTAAAAGGATTGATTTCTTCAACAGGGAAATCCGTTCCCAAGGGCAGCCAGTTATTTTGTTCCAATAATTGTTTGTATGCATAGCCCCCTTTTAATCTTTCTGCACCCAATCTATCTCCCGCCCAATACATATCACTCGTGCCATGCGTTGGCTGCACCGATGGAATAATACTATTGTCACCGAATAAATGAAAATCAGCAGGATGCACAATTTGCGCATGCTCGATTCTCCATCGCTTATCATTCTTTCCTTTTAAATATTTAGCATACACATTTAAAATAGCTCGATTGGCACTATCCCCAATGGCATGGGTACACATTTGAAAATCGGTATTAATTAATTTAGCTGCCACGGAATCAAAATGCGCCAAGCTACTTAATAAAAATCCTGACCAATTTGATTTATCTTTATAAGGGTGTAATAAACAAGCGCCTCTGCTTCCCAATGCACCATCACTATACACTTTTATCCCTTTCACAAATAAGCGATCTGTGGTATAGCCCCCTCCTGTAAAATAAGTAGAACTATAAGAGGAAGGTTTGTCGCTTAACATTACATACAAACGCATTTTCACATCATTGCTTTTTTGCAAAGCGTCAATTTGATCAATGTCATCTGGACTTAATCCGCAATCCGTAATGGTGGTTAAGCCAGTGGCAAAACAATTTTTTTGCGCTGAGGTTAACCAATCCTTATAATCATTGCTTGTAGCTTTGGGTACATTACGTTCCACCACCCCTACTGCGTTATCAACTAACAAGCCTGTGAGCTTTCCGTTTTGCATCATAAATTGCCCACCTTCCATTGTTTGGCCAGGTTTTACGCCTGCTAAGTTCAACGCAAAATCATTGGCAATACTTGCATGACCATCCACTCTTTCTAATAAAACGGGACGGTCAGGAAACAAAGCATTTAACTCCGCATTGGTTGGAAATTGTTTGCCAGGAAAACGATTTTGATCCCAACCCCTTCCTTTAATCCAACCCTTGCCTGGATGCTTTGCTGCAAAATCCTTCACTCTCGCTATGGCTTCTTCCCAAGTTGGCACAAACATTAAATCCACTGCATATAAGGACTGTCCATACCCTAAAAAATGTGCATGCGCATCAATAAAACCAGGATATACTGCAGCCCCCTTTGCGTCCACTAAACTATCGGATTTATATTCTTTTAAAATTTGGTCATTCGTGCCAATGGCCACAATTTTACCATCCTGCACTGCCATGGCTTCTGCAGTTGCAAACTCATTGTTCACTGTATAAATTTGCGCATGGTGCACAATTAAATCCACTCTTTGATTGATGCAAGAACTGCATAAAAAAACAACAACAATCGCAAATAAATGACGCATAGTAAAAGTTTAGAAAATAAAAATAACAAAAAAGAGGTAGAAAAAATAATTGATAACGGAAGAAAAGAATTCCGAACAAATTAATTCAACAATTCGCAAGGCTTTAGGCCGGTATGTTTTTTGAAAGCAGCAGAAAAGTGCGAAATAGAGGAATATCCTAATAATGCAGAAACATCTGTAACACTTAATGCTTTTTCATACAACAAATACTTTGCATGCTCCATTCTTTGTTGTTGGTAGAAATCAAATATAGTAGTGCCAAAAACTTCCTTAAAGCCTTTCTTTAAATAACATTCATTCATGGCCACTTTACGACTTAATTCCTTAATGGTAATAGGGTCGCCAATATGTTGCAATAAAATTTCACGCGCCTGATAAATACTTTCCTTGCCGCAGTCGTCCGCTAAAAACTTGCAAGTAAAGCTTTCTACTTTTTCATCATCTACAATCACATCCAAACTTTGTAATAAAAGTTCATGAATTTTTGCATTGATAAATATATTCTCTAAGGATCCTGTATAACTATGGTTTAATACCCCATCCAAGGTTTTGCGTTTGCGGATACTTAATGGAAATACTTTTGTAAACGCATTTGGATGTTTAAATGCCAGCACTTCGTCCTTCGTTGTTGTTAATTTTACATTGTGTAAAAACTGATGTAAAAAAGCACTTGTAAAATGAAAAGAAAAAACATCTACTGTTCTTAAAGGACCTGAACAGTCTTCGGTAGGCAATTGATTACAATTACCGCAAATTTTATTGTCACAATACCTATTGCCAGATATACAAAAACGCAGTTCTAAAAAATTATCCTTGGGCTTATCTTGATTGAAATGATAAACAAACATGCCCATGTCCTCGGTATTCCAGTTTTCAAGTGCGTAATAGCGCTTAATACTATACTGTGTTGAACCTGGAATATGTTGGTCCTTATGCCATAACAAGACCATACCGGCAAATTCAGCAGGTTTATTTACTTGTTTTAATAGGTCTAAGGCTTGTATCACAGTCACAAAATTAATATATAAACATTAAAGCAAACCAAAAGGTTCAAACAAAGGAATATTAAACCTGCAAAAAATGACCAAATAATGACAATTAAGGCCAATGTATAATTATTTTTTAAACCAGATCATGATCGGTAAAAACAATGCCATTTAAAGGCCATTTTTAGCCTCATTTTCGGGCGCTGAACAATTCACAAGGCAACGAAATTGGGGATAACTAAAGCGGCTAAAATCGACTCGCCAACTGCTTAATTTTATTAAGTTTGTATGCGTTTGAAACGTTCTATAAAAACAAAAAAATCACTTTTATGTCAGAAGATTTACAACACCCCGATTCGGCCGAAAATAAGAATTATGGTGCCGATAGTATCCAGGTATTAGAAGGCTTGGAGGCGGTAAGAAAAAGACCTGCCATGTACATTGGAGACGTGGGCTCCAAAGGTTTACACCACCTTGTTTATGAGGTTGTGGACAACTCCATTGATGAAGCATTGGCTGGCTATTGCTCTCACATTGAAGTAGCCATTCACGAGGACAATTCCATCAGTGTTCAGGACAATGGTCGTGGTATCCCAACAGCGATGCACTCTAAAGAAAAAAAGTCGGCATTGGAGGTTGTAATGACCGTGCTTCACGCGGGTGGTAAGTTTGATAAAAATACCTACAAAGTATCGGGTGGTTTGCATGGTGTGGGTGTGAGTTGTGTAAACGCATTGAGCACAAAATTGTTAGTGACGGTTCAAAGAGAAGGAAAAATATTTGAGCAAGAATATTGCATAGGTGCTCCACAATATGCTGTAAGAGAAACAGGTACCAGTGACAAAACGGGTACACACGTTCACTTCTGGCCTGATAAAACCATTTTCCAAGAGACTGTTTACAAAAAAGAAATTTTAGAAGGCCGTTTACGTGAATTGTCTTATTTGAATAAGCGCATTAGTATCACGTTAACCGACCTAAGAGAGTTGGGAGATGACGGCCAACCTTACACTAAAAACTTTTATAGCGAAGGCGGTATCATTGAGTTCGTACAAATGTTGGATAAAAATGCAAACAGAAACCCAATTATTAGCGCTCCATTGTATGTTGAAGGATTAGATGAAGCCTCCAATGTAATGGTGGAAGTTGCGTTAACTTATAACGACGACTTTAAAGAAAACATTTTCTCTTACGTTAACAATATTAATACCATTGAAGGAGGTACACACGTTACCGGTTTTAGAACTGCGCTAACACGTGTATTTAAAAGCTACGGTGATAAGGAAGGTTTATTTGATAGAGCAAAAGTAACCGTAGAAGGCGATGATTTTAGAGAAGGTTTAAGTGCAATTATTTCAGTAAAAGTACCTGAACCCCAATTTGAAGGTCAAACCAAAACAAAGTTAGGAAATAGTGAAGTGAGTGGTGTGGTGCAAACAACGGTATCCCGTGCCTTAGAAGCTTATTTAGAGGAAAACCCTAAGGAAGCGAAATACGTTATTTCAAAAATTATATTAGCTGCCCAAGCGCGTGTTGCTGCAAAGAAAGCACGTGATATGGTGCAAAGAAAAACGGTATTAAGTGGCGGGGGCTTACCTGGTAAATTAGCCGATTGTTCCGAAAGAGATCCTGAAAGATGCGAGTTATACTTAGTGGAAGGAGACTCTGCAGGTGGAACGGCAAAGCAAGGCCGTGACAGAAGATACCAAGCCATTTTACCTTTACGAGGTAAAATCTTGAACGTGGAAAAAGCAATGGAGCATAAAATTTATGAAAACGAGGAAATTAGAAATATGTACACTGCTCTAGGGGTAACGGTAGGAACACCGGAAGATCCAAAAGCATTGAACATAGTGAAGCTTCGTTACCATAAGTTAATCATCATGACCGATGCCGACGTGGATGGTTCTCACATTGCTACCTTAATTCTTACTTTTATTTTTAGATACATGAAGGAGTTGGTACAAAATGGATATGTATATATTGCACAACCTCCATTGTACTTAGTGAAAAAAGGCAAGGACCAAGAATACGCTTACAATGATGAACAACGTAAAGATTTAATCGTAAAATTAGGAGGTGGAAACGATAGCTCAGTGACCATTCAGCGTTACAAGGGTTTGGGTGAAATGAACGCCGACCAGTTATGGGAAACAACGATGGATCCAAGTCGCAGAACCCTTAAACAAGTGACTATCGATAGCGCTGCCGAGGCAGATCGTATCTTTAGTATGTTGATGGGTGACGAAGTGGCCCCACGTAGAGAATTCATTGAAAGCCATGCTAAATATGCCAAAATTGACGTCTAAACCATGATTTAGGCCTAAAAAAGGTATTTTTTAACAAAAAATCGATGGGTTTCTAAAGGGAATCACAATAAATAACCTACTTTCAATTCAGCAATTTTAACACTAAAATTTATACAAAATGGACACTTCAAAAATGATCAAAGCTTATTGCTTAAAAACTAAAGAAAAAAATGTACCAATGCATGACGCTATTGTAACTAAAACTGTTAAAGGCGGTTACATGGCCGGTGGTCACGATGGTAAAGGAAATAAAATGGCTGCTATCATGAGCGAAACAAATGCTTTAAAAGCAATCGCTGATGGAGTCGCTACTAAGGGTTTCTAGTATACTGCTTAAATGCAACAACTATAAAAAAGCCGCTGATCATTCAGTGGCTTTTTTATTTGCCCATGATCCCGTTGTACATTTTTTGTAAAGTCTTTAAGCAATTCCCCATTCCCTTAATGTCTCTAATAATTAATATGAATGTTTTGCCTACTTGCTTGAAATTGGCATTATTCATACCCGTATTGGTAAATGCCAATAAATTTTTAAAGGTACCACTCTCAAAATAAGGAGAGTCAGGCCTGTTAATAAAGAAGCAACGCATCGTGTTTTCCTTCAACGTCATCTTCTCAAATCCCAAAGCAATGGCCAATCTTCTACATTGTATGGTTATAAATAAATCATTTACTGGTTCTGGCAAAGGACCGAATCTATCAATTAACTCTAGTTTCATTTGTTCCAATTCAGCATCATCCTCTGACTGGTCAAGTCTAGTGTATAAGGAAAGTCTTTCTCCAATATTTTCTACATAGCTATCGGGAATCATAATTTCCAAATCCGTATCAATTGTACAATCAGATACATAATCGTCTTGCTTGCTAATTTCTTCTTGAAATAATTCCTGAAAATCAGAACGTTTTAATTCTCTAACTGCTTCCGCTAAAATTTTCTGATACATTTCAAAACCAATCTCTGCCATAAATCCACTTTGCTCCCCCCCTAATAAATTACCAGCGCCTCTAATATCTAAATCCCGCATGGCAATTTGAAAACCGCTTCCTAATTCACTAAACTGTTCTAGGGTTTGTAAGCGCTTACGAGAATCATCGGGCAAAGTACCAATAGGCGGTGCCAATAAATAACAAAATGCTTTTTTATTACTTCGACCTACCCTTCCCCTCAATTGATGTAAATCACTTAATCCAAAATGATGCGCATTGTTTACGATGATGGTATTTACATTGGGAATGTCTACACCACTCTCCACAATATTCGTGCAAACCAACACATCATACCTACGTTCTATAAAATCTAACATCTTTTCTTCTAATTGATGTCCTTCCAATTGTCCATGCGCAAAGCCAATGCTTAAGTCGGGGCATAGCTTTTGAATCATGGAGCACATTTCTGGCAATCCTTGTACCCGATTATGAATAAAGAAAACCTGACCTCCTCTTTCGGTTTCATAATAAATAGATTCTCTGATCACATCCTCATGAAACACTTGCACTTCGGTATGAATGGGTTGCCTATTGGCCGGAGCGGTATTGATGATACTTAAATCCCTTGCACCCATTAAACTAAAATGTAGCGTTCTTGGGATAGGCGTTGCAGTTAGGGTTAAACAATCCACTGTTGTTCTTAAAGTTTTTAATTTCTCCTTATGCGCTACCCCAAATTTTTGCTCCTCATCAATAATCATGAGTCCTAAATCCTTAAAGCCTACTTCTTTTCCTAAAATACCATGCGTGCCCACCAATATATCTATCTTCCCTTCTTTTACTTTTTCAATGGTTTCTTTTTTCTCTTTCGAGGATTTAAATCGGTTAAGATAATCCACTGTTACCGGAAAGTCCTTTAAACGCTCTTTAAACGTTTTAAAATGTTGGAATGCTAAAATCGTAGTGGGCACTAAGACTGCGACTTGCTTCCCATCAATGGCTGCTTTAAATGCTGCACGAATCGCGACTTCGGTTTTCCCAAAACCCACATCACCACAAACCAGTCTATCCATTGGGGAAGGTTGCTCCATATCCTTTTTCACATCCGCAATGGCCTTGGCCTGATCAATGGTGTCCTCATACATGAACGAGGCCTCCAATTCATGGATCATATAATTATCGGGCGTGAATGCAAAGCCCGTTTGTGCTTTACGATGTGCATACAACTTAATTAAATCAAAGGCAATGGCTTTTACTTTCGCTTTTGTCTTGTCTTTTAATTTTACCCAAGCGTCTGACCCCAATTTATTGACTTTAGGGGGTGCACCTTCCTTACCTGTATATTTTGAAATTTTATGCAGTGAATTAATATTTACATATAAGATATCACTGTCCTTATAAATAATGCGCACTGCTTCCTGGGTATGTCCATTTACATCTATTTTTTGCAATCCACTGTACACACCAACACCATGATCAATATGTGTTACATAATCACCGGGTTGTAAATCACGTAAAGTTCTTAACGTAATAGCCTTGCTTTTGCTGTAAGCTTGTTTTACTTTGTACTTATGGTACCGCTGAAAAATTTGATGATCGGTATAACAAACCAATTTATGGTCATGGTCTATAAATCCTTCGTGGATACTTTTTACAATGGGGGTAAATTGGATCTCCGTTTTTAAATCGGCAAAAATAGCATGCAGTCTTTCTAATTGCTTTGCTTGTTCAGCAAATAAATATAAAGTGTAGCCCTGTTTTTCTAAGTCTTGTAAATTGGCAATTAAATACTGAAACTGTCTGTTAAAAACGGGCTGCGACTGTGTTTTAAATGCAATTTTCTCCTTGGTTAAATGTGCTTGAAAGCCCCACTCAATAAGGGTATGTGTGCATAAGCGTTCTTCGGTCGCGTCCACCGTTTCAAAATCATCAAAATGCGATTCTTTTTTATGTGGATCCGATTCATCTGCCTTATTCATGGCAGCATGATGCGTAATGAAAGTTTCCAATGCTTCTTGCTGATCCATCCCCTTTTGTTTAGTCACTTCCCAATCCTTTAACCAAACAATGGTATCCTTGGAAAGGAATTCCAACAATGGAATTTTTTGGGTGTCCTCAAATTGGGTGGTCACATTGGGAATAATATTTACCTGTAATAATTTTCTTTCACTTAATTGTGAGGCAGGGTCAAATAAACGAATGCTATCTACTTCTTCTCCAAACAATTCAATACGATACGGCTTCTCATTGCCAAAGGAATAAATATCCAATATGCCGCCTCTTAATGCAAACTGTCCTGGCTCATACACAAAGTCGGTACGCTCAAAACCATAGTCCACCATTTGTTGCATGAGTCCATTTAAATCCAGCTGATCGTTGGTTTTGATTTGAATTATATTTTGCTGCAATGTTTTTGCCAACACTACTTTTTCAAATAAAGCCTCCGGGTAAGTGACGATTATTTTTTTATTTCCGCCCATGGAAATTTTTGTCAAGGCTTCGGTCCTTAACATTACATGGGATGGATTTAGCAAGCTAAAATTATGTGGCGACTTAAAGGAAGAAGGAAAATAAAATAAATCTAAAGCTTCTGTTACGCTTTCGATAGAGTTGAAAAAATAAGCTGATTCTTCGGCGTCATTTAATACAATAATATGATTAAGGTGACTTGTTTTTTCATTGCTAAAAATGGACTGTAATACAAATGCTGCCGAGGATCCATTTAAATTTTGAAGAAATACTTGGCAGGGATTTTCTTTACCGGCAGACATAGCAATCCTGTCCACCAAATTATTTAGGAGGGGGGATTTATGTAAACGCTCAAACAAGGACTGTTCATTCATACCAACTCCGCAAAGATACCAATACTAGAGTTACTTTATTGAAAATTTGTACTTCCGCGTACAATTATATCTAAATTGGTAGCAGTATCTGCCTTAATTTCAAATAAGGCGGTCCATTCAGTTCCAGAAAAAAAAGGAATGTAATATGCATTTTCGGCGCGCACAAAAACACTGTACACACCCGGCTTTAATTGTGCATTAAATTGCCCCATTGAATTGGACTGGATGGTCGCAATTAAACTGCCCTGAATGCGACTACAAAAGGAGCCGGATAAGCTATCCAATTGACTAAGCTTAGTTGCCTGGTAAATATACAGGCTGGTGGCCAATGGGGCCCCCTTGCCGCTTCCCTTGCCAATCCCAGGCATGGTATTGTATTTTTGTTCATATACGCCCCCAGTAAAATTATATTTTGCTTGAACAATTTGTTGACTTTTACAGGCAAAAAGGGGAAAATAGGCGATCCCCATTATACAATATTGAATCCATTTATTCATATCCGAAATTTATATAAAAATACAGTAAATAATACCGAGATTTCATTGTATTTTTAAAGGAACAATATATCATTCTTCATCTCAATATATCTAAATGCGTAAACCCTTTTTTTTACTTGCAATAAGTAGTTTTATGCTGAGCGGCCTGTTTGCCCAAACTGAAACTAAAAAAACTTTATTGAACAATACTGCCATCTCACTTGAAGCAAGCGCGAGGGCGAGCTTTACAGAAGCCATTATCAAATCAAAAGAAAAGGGATGGCCCGTTCAATATAAATCGGGCAATAATCAAAGAGTAAGCTTGATTGGGGTAGATAAATTTGGACAACCCATTTACTATACCACCTATGTCGATCCTGTTCAGGCAATTACCATTAATACCAATCAATTATGGCCTGGCGGAATTACGGGGTTTAATTTGAGCGGATCTAGTGATAGTATTACCAATAGAATTGGCGTATGGGATGAATCTTCTCCTAGACTAACACATAAGGAATTTGCAGGAAGACTTACCCTTAAAGACAACGCGAGTAAAGTAGTGGATCACCCTACCCATGTGGCAGGTATCGTTATGGGCAATGGAGCAAATCCATTGGCAAAAGGAATGGCATATGGCATTAAGGGCGCTTTTGCGTATGATTGGAATAATGACGAAGCCGAAATGGCCAACGCTGCTGCAACTGGTTTATTAGTATCTAATCACTCTTATGGCACTGTTTCAGGCTGGGATTATAATAGCGATTCTTCGAGATGGGAATTTAATGGACGATGGAATGAAAAAGAAGATTATCGATTTGGCCTTTATGAATCAGGTTCACAAACTTTTGATTCTATCGCTTACAATGCTCCTTTTTATTTAATTGTTAAGTCTGCTGGTAACAACAGAACAAGCACAGGTCCGGCGGTAGGAAGCACTTATTGGAGAAGAGATCAAAGTGGAAAAATGTACAACGCAGGCAATCGACCTGATAGTTTAAGTAGCAATAATTTATTTGGAACACTTCCTACGGAAGCAAATGCAAAAAATATTTTAACCGTAGGTGCCATTGGACAGATTAGTGCTGGATATCAAAAGCCAGGCGATGCAGTG
>CANKWR010000048.1 GCA_947487525.1 Bacteroidota bacterium | reverse complement strand
ATGATGCTGTGGTTGATACTGCCAATGCCTAGCCGTTTCATTGGAACTGGAGTTTTGACTGCATGCCATCGCCGTACAACAAAATAAAAAGAATAAATATTTAAACATCCGTAGGAATTTTATCAAATTTATGCATATTTAGCCCGATCATAGGCTAACTTTGCGCTCTGAATTGAAAAAATATGCTGATAGGTTTACAAAATGTAACATTTGAGTTTGGTGCTAGAGCCATTGTAACTGATGCCACCTGGCATATTCAACCAGGCGAACGCATCGGTTTAATTGGCTATAATGGAACTGGCAAGTCCACTTTACTGAAATTATTGGTGGGCCAATATACCCCAAGCAAAGGAACGGTTGAAAAAGGGCGTGATACCACCATTGGGTATTTGCACCAGGACTTATTAAGTTTTGATACCAGTGAAACAATTACCGAAGTGGCTTTAGGTGCATTTGAAAGAGTGCGTGCATTGGAAAAAGAAATTGAACAATTGGGTATTGAACTTGAAGCCAACCCCGAGGACAATGATATTTTAATAAAATACACCGATGCATTGCATGAAATTGATGTATTAGATGGCTATAACATTCAGCATAAGGCTGAAGAAGTTTTACATGGATTAGGATTTACCACCGCCGATTTAGCCCGACCTTATAAGGAATTTAGTGGAGGCTGGAGAATGCGTGTATTGCTTGCGAAAATGATTTTACAAGCACCTGATGTATTATTGTTGGATGAGCCTACCAACCACTTGGACTTACCTAGTATCGAATGGTTGGAAAAGTATTTATTACATTATAAAGGAAGTGTGGTGATTGTAAGTCACGATAAATTCTTCCTTAATAAAATGGTCAATAAAATTGTGGAGGTTTACCAACAACAACTTAATTTTTATACAGGCGACTACGAATATTATGAGGTAGAAAAAGTTCAGCGTGTTGAAATTCAACAGCGTGCTTTTGAAAACCAACAGGATTATATTCGTCAGCAAGAAAAGTTTATTGAGCGATTTAAAGCAAAAGCTTCAAAAGCTGCTGCTGCACAAAGTATTCAAAAGCGCTTGGATAAATTGGATGTAATTGAAGACGTTCAAATAGAAAGACCCAATATCCGAATAAATTTTGCGGTGGATAAAACACCAGGCAAAGTACTGGTTGACTTAAAAGGAGTGAGCAAATCCTATCCTACACAAGTGATTTTAGAAAACGCATTTGCTGAAATCGAACGCGGAGATAAAATTGCATTAATTGGCGCCAATGGTAAAGGGAAGTCTACCTTACTTAGGATTGTAGCTGGGATGGAAGAATACCAAGGTGAAAGAGTTTGGGGGCACAATGTGGATGAAAGTTTTTACGCACAGCACCAGTTAGAATCCTTGAATTTAAGCAATACTATTTTACAAGAAGTGCAAGAATGTGGTACTAAAAAAACAGATTTAGAACTTCGTGCCTTATTAGGATGTTTCTTATTTGGGGGTGATGAAGTAGACAAGCGTATTAAGGTTTTAAGCGGGGGTGAAAAAGCAAGGGTGGCATTGACTAAAACTATTATTAGTAAAGCCAACTTCCTAATGCTGGATGAGCCTACCAACCACTTGGATATGGTCACCGTTGAGTTGTTGGCGGATGCCTTAACTAAATACGATGGTAGCATTATATTGGTAAGTCACGATCGATATTTTATTTCAAAAACAGCCAATAAAATTTGGGAAATCGTTGATGAAAAAATTATAGAATTTAAAGGCAATTATGCCGAGTGGATTGAGTGGAAAGAAAGAATGGCCAAACAAAAGGCAGCGAATCCCGAACAAAATAAAGCTGCTCCAAAAGCAGCTCCCCAAGCAGAGAAAAAGCAGGAGCCCGTTGCAGAAAAAGCAACGCAAAATGGTCCGATAGACAAGGAGCTTCAAAAGCAAATTCAAAAGTTACAAAAGGCGTTAACGCAGTTAGAACATAATATTGAAACCTTAAACAAGGAGAAAGTGGATATTGAGTTGCAAATGGCCGACCCAAGTATTTATTCGGATGTTACCAAGTTTCAAACCATTGAAAAATCTTACCACGATAAAAATGCTTTGATTCGTTCCATGAATAAGGAATATGAAATGGCCTTTAATGATTTAGCCGATTTAGAAAGTAAAATCAAATAGCCGAAGAAGTATTTAAAATAGAATTTTTATTTATTTCAAACATTAAAAAAAAGGGGTCATCTGCAAAGATGAACCCCTTTTTAGGTATAAGTAGTAAAAATCAAATAGCCGAATAAGTATTTGAAATATAAATTTTATTTATTTCAAATACTTATCCAGCCAACTACCTTGCTCATAAAGCAATTGCAATACATTTTCTCTTCCCTTGTATCCATGTGCTTCGTAAGGCAAGTATACAAATCGTACGGTGCCCCCATGACCTTTAATCGCAGCATATAAACGCTCACTATTAATTGGGAAAGTACCTGTATTGTCATCTGCTTCACCATGTGTCATTAACAAAGGTGCTTTAATTTTATCCGCAAAGGCAAATGGGCTCATCGCTAAATACAGTTGAGGTGCTTGCCAGAAAGTACGTTCTTCATTTTGGAATCCAAATGGAGTAAGTGTTCTATTGTAAGCACCACTTCGCGCGATCCCTGCTTTAAATAGATTGGTATGCGCTAACAAATTAGTGGTCATGAAAGCACCATAGCTATGACCACCTGCTGCCATTCTGTTTCTATCTCCTACACCCATTTCAACTAATTTATCAATGGCAGCTGAAGCATTTAAACTTAATTGATTTACAAAATCGTCATTGGGTTTTTTATCAGGAGCAGTGGCAACAATCGGCATTTCAGCATTGTCTAAAATAGCATATCCTTGGGTCACATAAAACACGGGAGAACCCCAGGAAAGCATGGTGAATTTATGTTGGTTACCCCTTACTTGACTTGCATCAGCAGCATTGGTAAATTCTCTTGGATACGCCCAAATTAAAGTAGGTAAAGGGCCATCTTTTGCTTTATCATATCCTTTTGGCAAATACAAATCCCCCGTTAAGTCCACTCCATCCTTACGCTTATATTTGATTTTTTCCTTGGTAACCCCTTCCATTCCAGCATAAGGATTCGCAAAGCGCGTAATGGCTTGTGAATTGGTTAACCCCTTTCCAGACTTAATATAATAATTAGGTACTTCTTTTTCAGTTTCACGACGGGTAACTACTTTTAAATTATTGATGTCTAATACTTCGGTAACGTATTCAAAACAATCTTCTGTACAACGCCATAAAATTTCTTTTTGTTTCGTTTGCAAATTAAACTTCGCGATATAAGGTAAGTCCCCTTTATCAGAGGCTCCCGTGGTATTGTTGAACAAAATGGTTTGTCCATCATTTAATAAAGCAATTACTTCTTCTCCAAATTTATTTTTTTCCGTAACGGGGGTACCTGGGTTATTGTATAAGTCCGTGCTATTGCCTTCGTATAACTTAGCTAAAGTTCCGTTGCTAGGATTGTATACACTTACTTTATATTGTTGCTTTGACCTAAGTTGTTCCGAAACCAACGCAATTTGATTGTTGCCCCAGGTGGTTCTACCATACCTTGATTCTGTTTTGAATAATTCTTTTGCAGCACCATTAAAAGGGGCTTCTAAAGCATATACAGCATCATGGTAGGGTACTTTTTTCTTAATTAACCCACTGTCTAAAGGCATCGCATACACAATGGTGGAAGGAGCATCGTTTCTCCAATCAAAACCCCTAGGTAAATTTTGCACATTGTCATAACCTGAAGGCGTACTTTCAGCCGATGGTAAATTAGCCAAGGTATGTACTGCATTTCCTTTAGTATCTGTAATAAATACAGTTGATGCAAAACCATAAGAAGGGACTAAATAAGAAAATGGTTTATTGAGTGTACGCGTTAAAAAATATTGTTTATCAGGAGAGATGGAAATACTTGACAAGATATTTGGTTTGCCAATTTTCGTTTCTACCCCATTGTTGTTTTTCACCAATTGAACCGTTGTAAAATATTCAAATAAATATTCATCAAAAGGCGACTTAATTAAATCCTGGTAAGTTACGCTAGGGGCTACTTTGCCTAAGTTTTCTTGAATGGTAGGCCCTTTTGGCGTTATAGGTTTTTTTACCACTTTCGCTGGATCATTTACATTGGTCTTGTATAAAACGCTTGCATCATCTACCCAAACAAGTGTATTTCCTAAAACCAAGTTTGCCGAAGTAGTGTTAATTTTTTTACAAGTTAAGCTGGTGATGTCAATTACATACACATCCACGCTATTAGACAATACATTGAAAAAAGCAATTTTATTTTCAGCAGGATTCCATGTTGGACTCAATGCAGATAAATTGGTTGGAAGTCCTTTAATGACTAAATTTTTATCTGCACCTACTTGTTTAACAGAAAATTGATTGATATAAGTTTGTCTTGTAAGGGATGCATTTAAGGGGTTAATTCTGATACCTGCAATTTTCAATTCAGGTTGACCCAATTCCTCCACTGTTGGATAAGAATTTCGTTCCATGACCAACATGTATTTAGCATTTCCACTAACACTAATGGAAGGTGTTGGCGCAGCTAATAATAAATCACCAATTACTTTAGGAGGTAATTGATAACTCGAATTGTCCTGTGCCATTGAACTGACAGAAAAGACAATCATGAACATTAGAAATAAATAAGACTTTACCGTTTTTTGCATGTTATAATATTTGCTTCAATTTAAACATTATTCAAATTAAAATTGAAAATTTTGGATGAATACAAGAAAAAAACTAACAAATGGTTGGAAAATAGGAGAAAAATACCCACATCGAAAACGATATCGTTGAAAATTGGTCTCAAATGTTTAATTTTGTGGCTCCGTTTAGACGATAGTCAATTGATTTGCAATTGTAAATCAATACTTTAAAGTACAATTGAATAAATTATGTCAGCAAAGAAAGTTACCAAAATTGCAGTATTAACCTCAGGTGGTGATGCCCCAGGCATGAACGCTGCTATTCGAGCAGTGGTAAGAACAGGCGTTTTTCACGGTTTAGAGGTTTTTGGAGTGACCCGTGGGTATAATGGTATGATTGAGGACGACATTTTTCAAATGGATTCAAAATCAGTGGCCAATATCATTCAAAGAGGAGGTACCATCTTAAAAACGGCAAGAAGTAAGGATTTTTTCACCCCTGAAGGACGCCAAATAGCCTACCATAATCTCAAAAAAAGAGGCATTGACGGGATCGTTGTCATTGGTGGGGATGGTAGCTTTAAAGGGGCACAAAAATTCAGTAATGAATTTGACATTCCATGTATTGGAATACCCGGTACGATTGACAAGGACATTGCTGGAAGTGATTTCACCATTGGATTTGATACCGCTGTTAATACCGCTGTAGAAGCCATTGATAAAATACGTGATACTGCCGATGCGCATGACCGTTTATTTGTGGTGGAGGTAATGGGACGTGATGCAGGATATATTGCTTTGCATAGCGGTATTGCCACTGGCGCTGAAAACATATTGATTCCAGAATCTAAAACAGATATGGAAGCATTAGTGAGCTCTTTAACAGAGAAAGAAAAAAGACAAAAATTAGTGAATCTTATCGTTGTTGCCGAAGGAGATGAATTTGGAGGTGGTACAGAAGTGGGTGATTTCTTAAAACAAAGATTACCGAATGCCGATATCCGTGTTTGTATTTTAGGTCATATACAAAGAGGTGGTGCCCCAAGTTGTTTGGATCGTTTAATAGCGAGCCGAATGGGTTATCACGCTGTAGAATGTTTAATGAATGGAACCTACAATGTAATGGTGGGGATTGAAGACAATAAAATGAAATATACGCCACTAGACAATGCTGTAAAAGCAAAACAAAAAATTTCAGAAGAGTGGTTAAAGATTGTAAAAATCTTAGCTAGCTAATCAAGCATCAAAGCATTAAATATAACCCAACAAATAAAATGAGCGAACAAACTTTAAAACAAAAACATCACAAAACAAAAATCGTAGCGACAGTAGGCCCAGCCTGCGAAACCTATGATCAATTAAAGGCATTAGTGGTAGCAGGGGTGAATGTATTTCGTTTAAACTTTTCACATGGAAGTCATGAAGACAAGAAAAAAATTATTGATCACATTCGTGGTATAAATCTAGAATTAGGATGTACCGTTGCTATTTTAGGCGACTTACAAGGTCCAAAATTGCGCGTTGGGGAAATTGAAAATAATCGTTTGGAAGTAAAAGTGGGTGACGTATTAACATTAACCAATGAAAAATGCATTGGTACCATGGAAAAAATTTACGTATCCTACCCTAACCTTGCTGGTGATGTAGTGGTGGGCAACACCATTATGATTGATGATGGAAAGATTGAAGTAAAAGTACAAAGTGTAGAAGCAAATAATGATGTTAAAGTAGTAGTAAGTTTAGGTGGCATTATCTCCTCCAAAAAAGGATTGAACTTGCCGGATACCAAAATTTCATTGCCTGCATTAACTGAAAAAGATTTAATTGATGCGGAATTTATTATTAAGGAAGAATTGGACTGGGTGGCATTAAGTTTCGTTAAGCGTGTTGCGGATATTGAAATGTTGAGAACCATTTTAAACAAGCATCAAAGCAAGTCAAAAATTATTGCTAAAATTGAAATGCCAGAAGCCATTGTAAATCTTCGCGATATTATTATTGCAAGTGATGGAATTATGGTTGCTAGAGGTGACTTGGGTGTTGAATTACCAGTGGAAAAAATTCCTTTGATTCAAAAAGAAATTATTAGAAAGTGTTTACATAGAGCCAAGCCTGTTATTGTGGCAACACAAATGATGGAATCTATGATTGATAGAGTAAAACCTAACCGTTCAGAAATTACCGACGTTGCCAATGCCGTTATTGAAGGTGCGGACGCAGTAATGTTAAGTGGTGAAACGGCAACAGGTCAATTCCCTGTTTTGGTAATCGAAACCATGCGTAAAATTATTTTTGAGGTGGAAGAGTATGGCTATAACTATAACCGCTCTGAGGATTTAAAACCACAGCCACACTCTCCTTCCTTTATTAGCGATGCTTTATGTTATAATGCATGTCGTTTGGCGGAGGATGCAAATGCACAAGGTTTGGTTGGTATGACACAAAGTGGTTATACCGCATTTCAACTAAGCAGTTTCCGTCCAAAATCGCCCTTGTTTATTTTCACCAAAGAAAAAAGCTTGGTGAATCAACTGAGTTTAAGTTGGGGCGTAAAAGCTTTTTACTATGACAAAGAGGAAAGTTTAGATAAAATCATTACCGATCAAATTCAAATCTTAAAAGAAAGTGGATTTGTGAAAAAAGAGGATATCGTAGTAAATACAGGAAGCACACCTGTGAAGTTACACTTACCTACCAATATGATTAAAATTAATAAAGTAGATTAATTACTAAAAGCGCTCCGATAAAATGGAGCGCTTTTTTTGTATATTTATACTGCAAAAAGAAAGAGAATTATGTTAGAATCATTCGAAAAAATTCCAGTAAAAATTTACGAAAATCCTACTGAAGGATCCAATGCATTAGCAGCACAAATTGCTCAATTAATGCGCGAAAAAGAAGCCTTGAATTTACCCTGTGTATTAGGCATGGCTACGGGAGCGACTCCGATCCTATTGTACAAAGAATTGGTAAGAATGCATCAGGAAGAAGGTTTAAGTTTTAAGAATGTAATTACTATTAATTTAGACGAATACTACCCTATTCCAAGAAACGCATATCAAAGCTATTGGAGTTTTATGCACCGTCATTTATTTGACCTTGTAGATATTGACCCAAAAAATATTTATTTGCCCAATTCAGAATGGAACAAGGAGGAATTAAAAGATAGTTGTTTAGCGTATGAGCAAACGATTGAAAAAATTGGCGGCATAGATTTACAAATATTAGGCATTGGAAAAAATGGACATATTGGTTTTAATGAACCGGGTTCCAGCTTCCATTCCAAAACCAGGGTTATTCATTTAGACAATCAAACAAGAATCGCCAATTTATATGAGTGGCATGATATGAATAAAGTGCCTAGAACTGCGATTACAGTGGGCATTAGTAGTATCATGAAAGCCAAGAAAATTGTTTTGTTGGCTTGGGGTAACAAAGCTGAAATTGTGGCAAAATCAGTGGAAGGAGATATGACTGAACAAGTGCCAGCGAGTATATTGCAAAATCATGACGATTGTACTTTTTTTATTGATGAATATGCAGCAGCAGAGTTAACCCGCAATAAAGCGCCATGGTTAACAGGTTCCATTGACTGGTCACCAAAAATGATCAAAAAAGCAGTGATTGAATTGGCTTTAAAATTAGATAAGACCGTTTTAAGTTTAACCGCAGATGATTATAAAGAAAATAGTTTAGCCGATTTGTTGGTGTTAAAAGAATCGGTGTACGATATTAACTTGCAAGTGTTTTATATGTTGCGTGATTCTATCACGGGCTGGCCAGGCGGAAAACCCAATGCAGTGATACCAGCACATCCAGAACGCAGTAGCCCTAGTGAAAAACGTGTGATGATCTTTTCCCCGCATCCGGATGATGATATAATTAGTATGGGTGGCACTTTTATGCGATTACATGATCAAGGACATGATGTACATGTAGCCTATCAAACAAGTGGAAATATTGCTGTCACGGACGAATTTGTGACCCGATTTCTAGATTTCGCAGTTGGATTTGAAGACATGTTTGGCATAGACAATAAAAAAAGCAATGAAATTTTATCTGCAGCGAGGGCTTTTTTAGGGGATAAAAAACCGGGAGAATTAGACACTAATGAAATCCGCTCCATCAAAGGTTTAATTAGAAGGTGTGAAGCAAAAGCCACCTGCCGATATGTTGGCATTGCAGAGCAGAACTATCATTTTATGAATTTGCCTTTTTACGAAACAGGCGCCATTGATAAAAAGCCCATGGGGGAAGAAGATATACAAATCACCATGGCACTATTAAGAAAGATAAAACCACATCAAGTGTATTGGGCTGGTGATTTAGCCGACCCACATGGCACCCATAAAGTTTGTTTGGAAATTGTTTTTGAAAGTATGCGTCGATTAAAAGCAGCCGGAGACGATTGGGTTAAAGACTGTTGGGTTTGGTTGTATAAAGGCGCTTGGCAGGAATGGGATATTTCAGAAATTGAAATGGCAGTGCCTATGAGCCCCGACCAAGTAATGAAAAAACGATTTGGTATTTTCATACATCAGTCCCAAAAAGACAGTGTTCCATTTCAAGGGAGTGATGCTAGGGAGTTTTGGCAAAGAGCTGAAATACGCAATGCCAATACCGCCAATTTATACGCTCGATTAGGACTCACCAAATATGCAGCCATTGAGGCCTTTGTTCGCTGGTATTACTAAAATTTAAAGCCCAATTAGCACGATAAATTAGCCAATTATTTAACCAAATACTTTGGATAAATAGGATTTTGGGCTATATTTGCACCCCTTTCAAGCCTGCTTGAAAATGGAATGGCCCCGTAGCTCAACTGAATAGAGTATTTGACTACGGATCAAAAGGTTTCAGGTTTGAATCCTGACGGGGTCACAAAGCCCACGCGAACAGCGTGGGCTTTTTTTATTGCGAGACTGCGAAACAAGCTTGCTTGATTGAGCAGACGAGTAATAAAAAAGCCAAGCAGCAGGAACTGCTGCGCTGGGGTTTGGGTACGACCAATGCGCAAAGGATGTTGCGAAGCAACTATCCTACCTCCTACTCACAACTACTACCATCCGTAAAGTGTACTCTATTAATTACAAAAGAAATTTTCGACGCCCCTTTAATATTGGGTGTTCTAGCAATTTTCTTCGTAAACCCAGTAGCAATAGGATCCACCATGCCGCCAGAATTGAATGATTCATTTTTAGAACTAATCAAACTTCCTTCATTGTTATAAAACTTAGTAGTGTAATATATTCCGTCCACCGATTTTTTAGAATCATTCTTAAACTCAACATAATACGCAACTAAATAACCAAAAGTAACAGTACGTCCATAGTCAGATACATTGACACTGCATTTACCTTGATTTTTTTGAGCCTGCACATTCGTGATCAAAACAAAGGATAAAAACGCAAGAAAAAATTTGAGTTTCATGAGAAATATTTTAATGAATTAATAAGACCAATATTAGCAATAAAATATAAAACAATAATATAATTTGATAAAATTTACTATATTTTAACAATAGTGCTCATTGGGGCGGATGTTATAAAAGCCAAACCCCTAAATTTGCATTAATTACCTATATATGAAACAAATTATATCCTTATTTTTTGCCATTATTTTATTTTTAAATGCAGGTTTTGCACAGGAAATAAAATCTCCTAATCAATTAGTAACCTTACAATTTTCGCTTCAAGCAGATGGCAGTCCGTCTTATACCGTACATTATAAAAACAAAGCGGTAATCAAACCCAGTAAATTGGGTTTTGAACTTGAAAAGGATCCTGTTTCATTATTAAATGGTTTTACCATCCTGGATACCAAAACTTCCACTTTCAATGAAAATTGGAACCCAGTATTGGGGGAAGTCGCAATCATCAACAATCATTACAACGAATTAGCAGTTACTTTACACCAAGCCAACACCCAACGCAAACTAATTTTAAGATTTCGCGTATTTAATGACGGCGTTGGATTCAGGTATGAATTCCCACAACAAAAAAACTTAGTGTATTTTACCATCAAGGATGAAAAAACGCAGTTTGCCATGACCGGTGACCATACTGCCTATTGGTTGCCTGGTGATTATGATACGCAGGAATACGACTATACCATTTCAAAACTATCTGAAATTAGTAGTTTATTTAAAGGTGCTGTAACAGGCAATGCTTCTCAAACATCTTTTTCAAATACAGCAGTACAAACATCTTTGATGCTAAAAACTGCCGAAGGTTTATATATTAATTTACATGAAGCAGCGCTCTATAATTATGGTGCCATGCATTTGAATTTAGATGACAAGAACATGGTGTTTGAATCATGGATTACCCCCAATGCAAATGGGGATAAAGGCAATTTACAGGCACCTTGTACTACCCCATGGAGAACCATCATGGTAAGTGATGATGCCAGAGATATCCTTGCTTCAAAGATGACCTTGAATTTAAATGAACCTAGTAAAATTTCAGATGTTTCCTGGATAAAGCCCGTTAAATATGTAGGTGTGTGGTGGGAAATGATTACCGGAAAAAGTAGTTGGTCTTATACCAACGACTACCCTTCTGTTCAATTAGGCGTCACCGATTTTGCTAATGCCAAACCAAGTGGCACGCATGGAGCAACCACTGAAAATGTAAAAAAATACATTGATTTTGCAGCTGCCCATGGCTTTGACGGTGTTTTAGTGGAAGGTTGGAATGTGGGCTGGGAAGACTGGTTTGGACATGCTAAGGACTATGTATTTGACTTTTTAACGCCTTACCCTGATTTTGATGTAAAAAGCATACATGCGTATGCAAAATCCAAAGGAGTGAAAATGATTATGCACCACGAAACTTCTGGGGCGGTCAGAAATTATGAGCGTCACATGGACAAAGCCTATCAATTTATGAAGGACAATGGGTATGATGCAGTAAAAAGTGGTTATGTGGGGCCTATCCTTCCAAAAGGTGATTTTCATTATAGCCAATGGGCCGTAAATCATTACCAATATGCTTTAGAAAAAGCAGCTAGCTATAAAATTATGGTCAATGCGCATGAGGCAGTTAGACCCACCGGTATTTCAAGAACCTACCCTAATTTAATTGGAAATGAATCAGCAAGAGGTACCGAATTTCAAGCTTTTGGTGGATCAAAACCAAATCATGTTACCATTGTACCTTTTACCCGTTTATTAGGCGGCGCTATGGATTACACACCAGGTATTTTTGAAATGGACATCAGTAAAATGAATCCCAACAATCATTCTCATGTAAACAGCACCCTTGCCAATCAATTGGCATTGTATGTGACCATGTATAGTCCCTTACAAATGGCAGCTGACTTACCTGAAAATTATAATCGTTTTCCGGATGCATTCCAGTTTATCAAGGACGTTGCATTGGACTGGAGTGATAGTAAGTATTTAGAAGCTGAACCAGGGGATTATATAACCGTAGCAAGAAAAGCAAAAGGTACAGACAACTGGTTTATTGGTAATGTGAATGGAAATAATTCAAGAACCTCCACTATTCAATTGGACTTTTTAGACAAGAATGTAAACTATGAAGCAATAATTTATGAAGATGCAAAAGAGGCACATTATAAAACCAACCCTCAAGCATACATGATAAGAAAAGTAACCGTTAATTATAAAACGAAATTAAATTTATTCTCGGCACCAGGTGGTGGTTATGCAATTAGTATAAAAAAGAAATAACAATTAAACTGTCTATACAAGTTTGCACTCCTGTGCAATCTTGTATAGTTCAATATTGGAGCTTACTTTTAGTTTCCGAAAAATCACTTTCTTAATGGTGGAAACAGTATTGGCTTTAATATTTAGCTTGTCACTAATTTCTTTAGTGCGCAATCCTTTTACAATATAGTCAAACACTTCTCGTTCCCTAGTAGCTAAATGAGCCACCAATTCACTATTGTTTAATTTTGTTTTCATTTCTAACATATTGCTGGATTTTATTTCTTATCAATGATAAATACGAAGCTATACCTGTTGACTACTTGTTCTTCGATGCTTTTTTGAACGTCGTCACAAGCTTTTAACAGTTCACGCTCTCCTACATTTTTAATCACCACTTTGTT
>CANKWR010000047.1 GCA_947487525.1 Bacteroidota bacterium | reverse complement strand
ATAACGAATAATAAAATGCTCTTTTTCTTTTGGCGCCTTTCGAATAAATACCAAACCAATGAAAAATAAATCAATAGTCAAGGTAACGGAAGGATGTTGTTTTATTTCCTCCCAAGCTTTTTCCATTTCTGCACTCCAATGTATATCATCAAAAATTAAAACACTCCCCTCGGTTGCCTTTTGCAACAATAATTGAAAGTAGTGCATCGTGGGTGCATACCGATGATTCCCATCGATATAAGCAAGCCCCAGTTGGTCAATGCTACTTATATATTGAGGTAAGGTTGTATCAAAATTGCCTTCCATCAACTGTATGTTTTGAATGTCTAGTGTTTTAAACACTTCTTTGGCAACATTCGCCACATTGGGTGCCCCTTCCATGGTCACCACCTGTGCATTGCTATTGGCGATGGATAAATAGCAGGTCGTAATGCCCAGTGAAGTACCCATTTCAACAATCTTTTCTGGTTGAAAATACGCGACAATTTTATATAATAATTGGCTGTACTTTTTAGGCTTTAATGCCGCTTTTGCAATTTGTTGTATTGATCTCAAATTCTGCGAAGTTTGTCTAGAGCCTGCCCCTTGATCCCAAACTTCAATCTTTTCTTGTTTGCTAAGTAATTGTTTACGTTGTTGTTCAATAGCAGCTATTAAAGGATGGTTTACTTGTTTATTGAGGGCAAGTTTTATAAAAGAAAAAACAAAAGGAGAATGAACCCCATGGCCCTTGCCATTGGAGGCCTTCCTCCAATAATGAATGTATTTTCTTAACAATGTCAGCGATGAATACATAAATTATTTTCTTTGCCAACATTCAAAATCAAAACTATAAATGTGTTTTTCGTCTGCGTGATGTGATTCAGTTGATTTCAATTCCCAATCTGCCCCTAAGGCGGGAAAAAAAGTATCCCCTTCAATGGTCGTGTGCACCCTAGTTAACCACAATTTGTTTGCCATGGGTAAAGCCATGGTGTAAATTTGTCCGCCGCCAATCACCATTAATTCCTTGTAAGAGCCTTTGTTGGCAGTTTCAACTGCTTCTGCTAATGAATGTACAACAACTGCACCCTCAATGGTTAATCCTTTTTGTTGTGTCAAAATAATATTCACCCGTCCAGGCAATAATCGACTCCCCATGGATTCGAACGTTTTTCTTCCCATCACAATGGGCAAGCCCCAGGTTGTATTTTTGAAAAAGCGCATGTCCTTGGGTAAATGCCAAAGCAATTGATTGTTCTTGCCAATGGCGTTGTTGTCAGAAGCTGCGACTACGAGGGTAATATTCATAATGAAGCAATGATTAATTAAACAGCAACCGGTGCTTTAATACCAGGATGACATTCATAATTTTCTAATGTAAAATCTTCAAATTGAAAAGAGAATATGTCCTTTACTGCTGGATTGATTTTCATTGTTGGCAATGGAAAGGGTGTTCGGGACAATTGCAATTTTGCTTGTTCAAAGTGGTTATTATACAAATGAACGTCGCCAAAACTATGCACAAAATCGCCATATGCTAAACCACATACTTGCGCAATCATCATGGTCAAAAGTGCATAGGAAGCAATATTAAAGGGCACTCCTAAAAATACATCCGCACTTCGTTGGTATAATTGACAACTTAACTTTCCATCAGCCACATAAAACTGAAACATATTGTGACAAGGCATTAAGGCCATCTTTTTCAAATCACCCACATTCCATGCACTCACTATTAAACGTCTACTATCTGGTGTTTTTTTTATTTGATCAATCAATTCAGCAATTTGATCTACGACTGCACCGTCGGCTCCTTCCCAACTTCGCCATTGCTTACCATACACGGGTCCTAAATCTCCATTGGCATCCGCCCACTCGTCCCAAATACGTACTCCATTTTCTTTTAGGTATTTGATATTGGTGTCTCCCTTTAAAAACCACAATAACTCGTAAATAATACTTTTTAAATGTACTTTTTTGGTCGTTACCAAGGGAAAGCCTTCCGCCAAATTAAAGCGCATTTGATACCCAAAATAACTTTTGGTACCCGTCCCTGTTCGATCGGTTTTTTGTGTGCCTTCTTCTAAAATATGTTGTACTAAATTCAAATATTGTTGCATGATGCAATTTACAACCATTGGGGCTGAACTAGGAAACTTTTTAAGTGGATGGGGAGAAGCTGTGAAAAATAATTTTTTATCCCTTTTGGGCCTTTCTTCTTGCCAACTCTGCCTTGATCATCACTAACTCCTTATTCGTTTGGCCATTGACACTGCTATTTTCTTCGGCTCTTCGCATTAAATAGGGTATGACTTCGCGGATGGGACCATAAGGCAGGTACTTACTTACATTGTATCCTTGTGTTGCCATGTTAAACGTGATATGATCCCCCATTCCATATAATTGTGAAAAATGAATACGATGATCATTTTTGGGCAAACCCAATTTTTCCATGGCAGCAGCGATGGTTAAATTACTGGCTTCATTATGACTTGCCAATAACAATGCAATGGTTTCTTTATGGTCTAAACAATATTGTGCGGCAACATTAAAATCCAAATCTGTAGCTGCCTTGTCCTGATGAATTGGAGAAGGATACCCTTTTTTTTGAGCACGTTCTCTTTCTTTTTCCATGTAAGCGCCCCTTACCAATTTTGCACCTAATATAAATCCGCCTTCTTTTGCCAATCGATGTGACAATTGTAAAAAGTGTAATCGATCGTTACGATACAGTTGATAGGTATTATACACAATCGCCTTTTCCTTATTATACACTGTCATTAATTCAATTGCTAAACGATCAATTGGATCCTGGATCCAGGTTTCTTCAGCATCAATTAAAATACCCACTCCTTTTTCTTGGGCAACATCACAAATTGCGGACATTCTTTCTCTAACCCTTTCCCAAGCTGCATTTTCAGACTCACTATCATGTATACCACTTCTTAAACGAGGCGCTTCATTTAATTGTTCTAAAAGTAAATGGCTTGCAATGCCTGTTATTTTCACACTTATAAAAGGAATATTATTTTGTGTTGCCGCAAAGTCAATTGCTTCAATAATATGAGAAGTGACATCGTCAAAATTGGACTCCCCCTCTTTTGCTTCTACCCCGTAATCTAAAATTACCTGTGCCCCATAAGACCCTAATAATTTCGCAGTTCTACTTGACTCTTCCAATGTTTCACCTCCAACAAATTGCTTGAAAACGGTATTGCGCAGAAGTCCATTGATTGGAAAACCAATTTTCATTAAAAATGGAGTCACCTTGGTCGCCAAGGAAACCATTAATGGATTTTGAATGACACTAATTAAAAACTTTGCTTTTTTTAAATCAGCGGTGCTCTTATATGCAAATGCATCTTGGGTATTGTTGAAAGATAAATTCATGCTAACATTAGTTCGTATGGCAAATATCGGTTGTAAAAAGGGAATCACAAAGAAATTACACAAGTAAATAAGCCGAATGATTCAAATGATTTTTGCAGCAGTTTTGAGTACCTTTAATTCATTGTTAAAGAAAGGACGACATGAAAATTACCCATACCGAAATTTATATGTTCAAAATTCCAATGGTTCCTTTTACCATTGCAACTGGAACAATGTATTTTGCGCAAAATGTGCTCATTAAAATTCATACT
Source organism: Bacteroidota bacterium (assembly GCA_947487525.1). Classification (GTDB taxonomy): domain Bacteria; phylum Bacteroidota; class Bacteroidia; order Chitinophagales; family Chitinophagaceae; genus Sediminibacterium. Next base: position 12,491 of record CANKWR010000047.1, on the reverse strand, counting down.
GACGAGGGCATTACGGGCCTTGGGGAATGTTCCGCTTTTCCCATGATTGTAGGTGAAACACAAATAAGCTGCTATCATCATGCAAAGGATTTTGCCGCATTTTGGAAAGGCAAAAACCCTTTAGCAATTACCGAAAGATTATTAGAGCTTGATCAAATCATTGCAGGTAATTATACCATTAAAAGTGCCTTTGATATTGCACTGTATGACATTGCAGCAAAAGCCGCTAAATTACCGCTTTATGCATTTTTGGGCGGAAAGCAAAAAGCCATTGAATCTGACTTAACCATTGGCATTGACAGTCCTGAAAAAATGGCTGAACAAGCCTTTACATATAGGGAGCAAGGAGTAAGTATCCTTAAAGTTAAATTAGGCAAAGACCCTGCAACGGACCTTAAAAGAATTGAACTTATCCGGAATAAAATTGGACCGATTATTAAGTTAAGGATTGATGCCAACCAAGGATGGTCCAAGGAGGAGGCGCTCCCTGTTTTACAAAGCCTTGCTCATTTTGACATTGAATTTTGCGAGCAACCCATGCACAAGTATTATGATGATTATCTTCCAGCATTGTGTGCAGCATCCCCTATTCCCATTATGGCAGACGAATCGGTATTCACGCACCATGATGCTAGAAAATTAATTGCCAACAAAGCCTGTCATCTAATAAATATCAAATTTTCAAAAAGTGGGGGCATTCATGAAGCTGTTAAAATTGCAGACCTGGCTGCCCAACATTCAATGGCCTGCATGATGGGCGGTATGTTAGAAAGCAGATTGGCTTTAAGTGCCAAAATGCATTTTGCGATGGCGCATGACAACGTGCAATACTATGATATGGACACATGTCTTCTGGGACACTTGGATGACCCCATTATGGGTGGGGTTCAATTTACAGGGATGCATTTAACCATCAATGATGCTCCTGGACATGGCGCAGATGTGGATCCTAGTTATCTTTCCAAACTCGAACATTGTGTTGTATAAGTATTTGTATCTTTGACCCATAATTACGAATTATGGAAGCAAGAAAAGCAAAAGATTCATTTACTACAATGAACGAATTGGTTTTACCCAATGACACCAATACTTTTGGTGATTTAATGGGAGGCAAGCTGATGTATTGGATGGATATTGCCGCCTACCTCTCTGCTGCGAAACATTGTAATTCCGCCGCCATGACTGCTTCTGTTGACAATATTAGTTTTAAAACGCCCATCAAATTAGGAAATGTAATTTGCATCGAAGCTATTGTTACCCGCGCTTTTACTACTTCGATGGAGATTCATTTAAAAGTATGGAATCAAAATATGATTACACAAACAAGGGTTTTGAGTAATGAAGCCTTTTTTACTTTTGTAGCCTTAGATGAAAACAAACGGCCCAAAAAAGTGCCTGAACTTATTGCCGAAACCGAAGAACAAATAAAGTATTTCGATGGTGCTTTAAGACGTCGTCAATTAAGATTAATTTTATCTGGCAAAATGAAGCCCGATGATGCTACAGAGTTAAAAGCATTGTTTAAGAACGACTAAATTAAAATCACAAATTCAAGTAGTTAATCAAACTTTCTCTTGTTGAGCTTGCAATTGATGATGCTTTCCTTTAAGCATGTAATCCTTACTTTGTTCAATTGCTTCCATCACCTGTGATAGTATTGCATCCACGGAACCTGAATAATCAATTTCTAATGGGGCTTTAAAGCGCACCGTGAGTGGTGTTCCTACTTTTTTAAATGTGAGCCCTTTTTTGGTGAATGCTCTCCAAAACCCATTAATCACTACGGGTACAACAATTGGGCGATTATTTTTAATAATGTGTGCTGTCCCTTTCCTACCTGGTGCAAATGGCTTGGTGGTGCCTTGTGGAAAAGTAATTACCCAGCTTTTTTCTAATGCTTGATCTATTTTTTGTGTATCCACCAAGTCTCTATCGCGATGCACATCCTGTCCTTCCACTCTCCAAGTTCTTTTTACCGTCAAAGCACCACCTAATTTAAAGAGTCGGGAAAGCCAATTGTTATTCATTGTTTCTTCGGCAGCAACAAAATAAAGATTCGTAAAAGGGTTCAGCAAATAATAAGGAATTCCAAGCCTATTAAACTTACGCCATTTGACAGCGCAAAAAATATGAACAAAAGCAATTACGTCCCCAAAATAAGTTTGATGATTACTAACAAATAAAACTTTTTCTCTTGGCAAATTGGCTAAATTTTCGGTGCCTTCAATTTGTATTTTATTGAACAACGCAAGTCCGGGATAGGTAAACAGTCCAACTAGGCCATATATAATAGAGCGAAAGATTCTGATATTCTTTAATCGATCCAATAAGGTCATTATGTTATCAATTGTTAGACATGCAAGATAGCACAAATATTGTATCTTTAGCCAATGAAAAAGTCGGCCGTAATTTTTGATATTGATGGATTGTTAATTAATAGTGAGCCATTGTGGAACAAAGCTGCAACCGAAATTTTTAGACAGTACGGCATACAGCTAAATCAAGAACAATATGCAACTACCACTGGATTAAGATCCAAGGAATTTGTTGCCTTTTGGTTACCTCAATTTAATGTACCTCAAAGTCAAAACGAAATTGTAGAAAAAAAAATAATTGAACTGGCCTTAAACTTAATTGACAAAGAAGCAACCCTGATGCCAGGTGTTGAAAATGTATTTGATTTTTTCTTACAGAAAGATTTTAAAATGGGATTAGCCAGTTCTTCTCCTATGGAATTAATAGAGTGGGTAAAAGATAAATTAGGCATTCGAAAATATATCCATGCTAGTTGTTCTGCTCAACACTTGCCTTTTGCAAAACCACATCCACAGGTATATATCGATTGCGCCGCTTCAATGCACACCAACCCCTTGGCTTGTATCTGTTTTGAAGACTCATATTATGGCATGATTGCGGCAAAAGCTGCTAGAATGACTTGTGTGGTTGTACCTTCAGCAGAAGACATAAAATCAGCACATTGGGGAGCGGCAGATTTAAAATTATCCTCATTGCAAAACTTTGGAGCCTTGCACTTCAATATGCTCAATAATTAAAATTAAATTGCAGGCCGAATGAAATTAGCAAAAGAGGTGATTGGCGACGAACTTGTTCTTTTTGAAAAACATTTCAAAGAGGCGGTAAAAAGTAGGGTCTCCTTGCTAGACAGGATCATGCAATATATTGTCAAGCGCAAAGGAAAGCAAATGCGCCCTATGTTTGTTTTGTTGTCCGCAAAATTAAACGGCGAAATAAATGATGCTTCTTATCGAGCTGCAAGCCTCGTTGAATTATTACACACTGCTTCCTTAGTACACGATGATGTTGTGGATGATGCATTGGAAAGAAGAAGCATGTTTTCAATCAATGCATTATGGAAAAATAAAATTGCGGTTTTAGTGGGTGACTATTTATTGTCAAAAGGCTTGTTACTTTCATTAGAGAATAAAGATTTCGAAATTTTAACCATCCTTTCTACTGCCGTAAAAAAAATGAGTGAAGGGGAATTGTTGCAAATTGAAAAAACCAGGAATTTAAACTTTGACGAGTCCATCTATTATGAAATCATCAATGGTAAAACAGCAAGTCTTTTGTCCTCTAGTTGCGGCGCAGGTGCCGCTTCTGTTACAAAAAACGAGGAAGTGATTCATAAAATGCGTGAATTTGGTGAAATGGTAGGGATGGCATTCCAAATAAAAGACGACTTATTTGACTATGGCGACGCCTTAGTAGGTAAACCAACCGGAAATGATATCAAAGAGAAGAAATTAACCCTGCCCTTAATTCATGTGCTTCAAAAAGTAAGTCCTAGTTTAAAAAGTCAACTAATTAATATTGTAAAAAACAACAACAACGATAAGAAAAAAGTGAAGTTTGTCATTGACAACGTTATCCAATATGGCGGCATTGAATACGCTTCACAAAAAATGATTGAATATCGAGACAAAGCACTTGACCTATTACATTCCTTCCCTGATAGTCCATCAAGGGCGGCATTGGAAGAATTAGTAAGATACACAACCGACCGAGCTTACTAATGGAAAAAAGATGGAACCTTATATCAGCAGATGTCAATCATACGCGTGCACTTCAGGACGCGCTTAAAATACATCCTATACTTTGTGAGCTATTGGCACAAAGAGGCATCACTGACTTTGAAGCTGCCAAAAAGTTTTTCAGACCCAGTCTTGAACATTTGCATAGTCCTTGGCTAATGAAGGATATGCGCAAAGCGGTTGATCGCGTAAATGAAGCAATTCAAAAAAATCAAAAAATACTGGTATTTGGCGACTACGATGTTGACGGGACCACTTCCGTTGCTACTTTATACCAGTTTTTAAAGCAACTTTCTCCAAATATTGATTACTATATCCCGCATAGATACAAAGAAGGCTATGGCGTTTCTAAAATAGGGATTGATTTTGCAAAAGAAAATGAATTTGATTTAATTATTTCCGTGGACTGCGGTATTAAGTCCACAGCATTAATTACCTATGCCAAAGAACTTGGAATGGACTTTATCATTTGTGATCACCATTTACCCGACCCGATACTTCCACCTGCAATCGCTATTTTAAATGCAAAGCAAACAGACTGCAATTACCCTTATAAAGAGCTTTGTGGATGTGGCGTGGTATTTAAATTAATTACGGCACTTGCCGAAGATCACCAACTTCCTGCCGAATCCTATTTACAGTATTTAGACTTAGTGGCAACTGCCATTGCAGCAGATATTGTACCCATCACCGACGAAAATAGGACCCTTGCATTTTTTGGCGTTCAAAAAGTAAATGAAAACCCTTCGCCTGGATTAAAGGCATTAATGGAATTGGCTAAACAAACGGGCGTGATGCGCATTACCAATTTAGTTTTTGCAGTGGCTCCAAGAATTAATGCTGCAGGAAGAATGGATGATGCGAAAAAAGCGGTGCAATTATTTATAGAACAAGATTATGAAAAGGCATTGGCATTTGGATCCATTTTACAACAAGACAATTTAGACAGGAGAGAAGCCGACACCACGATAACAGAAGAAGCATTAGCTCAAATTGAAAACGACCCTTTACACAGTTCAAAAAAATCCTCTGTGGTTTTTCAACCACATTGGCATAAAGGGGTTGTTGGTATTGTTGCGAGTCGATTAATTGAAAAATATTATAAGCCCACCATTGTGTTAACACAAAGTGGCGAAGTGATTACGGGAAGCGCAAGAAGCGTTAATGGATTTAATTTATATGAAGCATTGCATGCTTGTCGTGAACATTTATTGGGCTACGGCGGACATTTTGCAGCTGCAGGTATGACCATGTCGGTAGACGCCTTGGATGGTTTTAAAATTGCCTTTGAAGAAGCAGTCGCATCTCGTATCACCGTAGATCAACTAACACCAGAAATTGCCATCAATGCGGCCTTGCCATTGGATGACATTGGATTACAATTTTACAATATCATTGCACAAATGGAACCCTTTGGGCCTGAAAACATGCGCCCTATCTTTATTGCAAAAGCAGTTTATGACAAGGGCTATACTAAATTGGTCAAAGAACAACATATTAGCTTTAATGTGACCCAAGGAAAAACCAATGTAAGAGGCATTGGCTACAATATGCCGGAGCATATGAAAATGATTAAATCGGGCAAGCCTTTTGACCTCGTATTCCAATTGCAATTAAATGAGTGGCAGGGAAATCAATCCGTTCAAATGCAAGTCATTGATGTAAAACCTACTTCCTAAAAAAAGTGCCCCCAATGGAGGCACTTATCAATTTCATTGAAAATAATTGTATCAACAATCCAAGTTATTTCAACAAATCAACACTTCTATTTATAAAGTTGGTTAATTCAGCACCTGTTAATAATCCTTGTGACAACAAGGCCAGGTCGGCTAAATTTCTTGCTTGTTTTTTTTGCTTTTCCGCATCCGTCTCTTTCAATAAAGCCTGATATATAGGGTGGTTACCATTGATGGTCAAATGCACTTCATCTGGCATTTGCGCGTAAAAAGCAGTCATACCTCCACCACTCATACCGGCCATGTCCTTCATACGACGCATGAATTCTGGACGCGTTGCAATGACAGGTGCCCCCTCTTTACTCAATCCTTTTACTTCCACAGTCAAGGTAATATTGGGCACTTGGAATTCAAACAATTGCTTAGCCTGTTCCACTTCCTCTTTAGTTAAAACAGAATCTATATTTTCTTGCTTGTCTATTAAATTGTCCACTACATCCGCATCTACACGCACAAATTGAACGCCCTCCCATTTCATTTCTACATTATTAATAAAAGCAGCATCCACCATGGTCTCTAATTTAACTACCTTGTACCCTTTGCCATGGGCTGCCTGTATAAATGCATCCTGCTGAATAGGATTGGTTGTGTATAATAAAACTTGCTTGCCTTCCTTGTTTTTTTGTGTCGCTTCTGTAGCCGTCTTATATTCATCTAGGGTATAGAATTTGCCTTTTTCAACAGCATCTTCTAAAATCAAAAATTTATTCCCTTTCTCTAAAAACTTGTCGTCTGTAATCATTCCGTATTTAACAAACAATCCAAGGCTTTCCCATTTGTCCTCAAAAGAATTTCGGTCGTTATTGAAAATCTCTTCTAATTTATCCGCCACCTTCTTAGTGATATGCGCATTGATTTTTTTAACATTGGGGTCTCCTTGTAAATAGCTACGGCTCACATTTAATGGAATATCAGGACTGTCAATTACTCCGTGCAATAACATTAAAAATTCAGGAACAATATCTTTTACTTCATCGGTCACAAATACTTGATTGCAATACAATTGAATTTTATCCTTTTGTATTTCAAAGCTTTGTTTGATTTTCGGGAAATATAAAATTCCCGTTAAATTAAATGGATAGTCCACATTTAAATGAATCCAGAACAAAGGTGTTTCGCCAAATGGATACAATTCCTTGTAAAAATTTTCGTAATCGGCTTTGGTCAATTCCGATGGCTTACGCACCCATAAAGGATTGGTATTGTTAATTGGATTTTCAACAATCGCATCAGAAACAACACCTGCTTCTGCTGCCTCGGTTTTCACTTTCGGCGCTTTTTCGCTTTCATCCGTTGTAATCTCAACTTGTTCCTTAAAATAAATGGCTACAGGCAAAAATTTACAGAATCTTTCTAGAATTCCTTTAACTCTATGTGCGTCTAAAAATTCCGCACTCTCCTCATTAATATGTAAAACTATTTTAGTGCCTCTATTGCTATAATCTACTTCATACAATTCATATTCGGTACTGCCATCACAGCTCCAGAAAACACCTGGTGCCCCTGTATGACTTTTGGAATAAATATCTACTTTACTACTTACCATAAAGGAGCTGTAAAATCCTAAACCAAAATGCCCAATAATGCTGGCGTCCTTGTATTTGTTTACAAATTCCTCGGCACCATGACAATATAGCTGATTAATGTATTTATCCACTTCCTCACCAGACATCCCCACCCCATTATCAATAATGGAAATGGTTTTTTCTTTGGCATCCAACACCACATCCACCCTTAATTCACCTAGCTCCCCTTTCGCCTCCCCTTTGCCATGCAAGGTTTTTAATTTTTGTGCAGCATCCACCGCATTACTTACCAATTCACGTAAAAAAATCTCGTGATCACTGTAAAGGAACTTTTTGATAATCGGAAAAATGTTCTCTGTCTGAACGCGTATTTGACCTTTTTGCATAATGATTCTATTTGTTTTCATTATAGCAATAAGGATACCAAAACCCAATTACTGACAAGCTGACAACGATATTGTATAATTTAGGGCGCCTTGGGGGCAGTTTGAGGTAAATTTTGCAGCCAGGCAGCGCCTGTGCACCGCTTTGCCTTTAACAAAATGTCATTGGTGTCTCTTAAAATTAACTGCTTTTCATTGTTGTACACGGAGTAAACCCCAATCACCATTCCATTGCCAGCAGGGGTTGTTACGCCAGCAAAGTCGGCATACCCACTTGTTCTTAAATAAATAGTGCCCCCAGTGCAAAATTTTAAACTTCTGCTCAACCCTATTTTGTTTTTCTTGTCCGCATAGGTTTTACCCGTGTCAGCGGCGCTAAATTCAACTGCAGTAATTTGAATAAGTCTACCCTGCAAGGTATCCGTTAAGTTTTTATAATTTACCATTAATGGAAAAATGGGCTCATTCTCGGCAACCACTTGAATATGTTTTGCAAATAAGGGCGTCGGAATTCCTGAAGTAATCAAAACACCCGAACTTGAATCTACGGATGCCACCAACTGTACCATATGCCGATAGTCCGTTAAAAAAAGATTTTGTGTTTTAATTTTTACCAGGGTGCCAATGGGATAGGTTTGGTACAAGGACTGCCCATCTAATACCAATACTATGCCCCCCGTTTTATCTTGGATATACAAGGATTTATAAATATTATCATGTTCGTCATTTGCCACCACCGTTCCTTGAATAAAAATAGGTTGAGCGATATACTCTGCCATACCTAAAGTGTGCATTTTTCTAAAGGTTTTAATGGAGGTAATTGAATCCCCGAAATTATTAATCACTGCGGCATTGACTGCTTTTTTAAAACAAGCCGGCATTAATAAAAAATAAAATGCACTTAGGGGAATACACCCCAATAACCATGATTTGTTTTTCATACTATTTATTGAATTTGTAATTGAATACGAATTGAGTAAGAAGCCCCTGCATCCATCAAATACTTAATAGGAAATTTTTCCTTGTTAAACCGGATATAATCAAACCTGGTTTGTTCATACGCGATTACTGGAATTAGGGTATTAAGGATATTTCTTGCGCTAATGCTGGCATTTAAGCGATATCGTTTTTTCGTATTTTTTGCAATAAATTGAAAAAACCTTGAGGCAAAAGCATTCATCACCATCTGGTCTTTCAATAGAGGTACTTGCCTTATTTGGCCCCAGGTAATTGGATCCACTCTTTGCCGAACCCAATCACTTCTTCTAAATAAATTGATAGCAACAGGACGTTCTTGTCCATAAACGGTGGTTAATCCAAAAGTGTACCCATATATCGGTTGATAAATTAACGAAATTGCGTTGACAAGCACAGGCCCATTTGATTTTGTCCTATTCCTTAATTGCAATAATCCGGCCTCTTTAATTTGTAAACTATTGACATCCAAATATTGGTAATTAGCATTGTCAGCATAAAAGCTATTGGATAAGGTAGTAACGTAGTTGATTTTGATATTTTGTAATAAGCTGGTTTCAACTGCCCACTCTACCCCTTGAAGAATACTATTGATATTGCCGATGCTACCGTACACAAAAAGCCCATAAGCATCATGATAAAACATTTTGTTATCCGTTTCATTGTAAGATTGATGATGATAAACACTTAGTGAAGTTTTTAAAGTAGGTGCTCTATAAAAAACACTCATATCAGCACCCCACTTTTTTTCTTGCAGCTTATAGGGTGAACCAAATGCATTAAGGTCAGGATCTATAAAAATACTTTGGTAGCTAGGTGCTAACCATTGAGCAAAAACAATACTTCTAATATAGATTCGCCCATTTATTTTATAAAGTAATTGTGCCTTTAGGTCGGCAGTGGTAAAATTTTGAAATCCGCTACTGCCTTTAGAATTTACATACAAGCCATTTTGATTATACCCAATTCGCTCAATCCCTTCCAGGCCATACTTGAGGGCGAGGGAAGATTCAATTACGGGACCTTGTTTTTGGATTTGGACCCACGGACTTATTTTATAGGATCGCATACTATAATACGCTCCCCATCGCTCTCCTTGTTTAATTTTTTTGTCAGGGTATTGCATATCCTGCTGAAAACTCAAGGCCAAGGTGTCATCATTCATCCAGTTATTGTAATTATAGTAGTAGGCCCCGCCCAACAAGTCCTTTAATGTGTTGTAAAAATGTATTTGATCAAATGCATATTGCAACCCTGTTTGAATGCTGATTTTTTGCTGTAATGCATGTGAAAAAAGAAGGCTTCCATGCCACATGCGCAATGCATTGTTTTCCTGATTGACAATGTAAAAAGAACGTTTGTCCTTAGATGCTTTATTGACGCTTTCTAGCTGATCAAATTTAATTTGCAAATCCTCGGGGTGTTGATAGAACCATTCATTTAGCTGTTTTTTTAAATTAACATCGGTAATATAACTTGGTAAATATTTATAGTAATCAGGCCGCGGGTCCGCACTATTGGTCCAAGTTAAACTCGATCTTGATTCCTTTCCAACAATGAATCCGTTGTTCATTTCCAAATAGGTATGCTCCTTCCATTTTTTTTGGTACCTAACCGATAGGACAGGGACATTTGTTTGTCTGGTACTTGGAAAATATAGCCGTTGATGATACCAGCCCCAATTGGGACTATAGGCACGCTGTTGACTGAGTTCAATGGCTTCACTGCTAGAGGTGGCGGCCCTCCCTTGATTTGTATTCGTCCATAATAATGAAACACCAATACTTGATTTGTGATTCCATTTTTTATCTACACTTAAAAAAAGATGGAAGGATTGCTTATATCCATTCGGCAAAACTCCATAAGGAGCGTCTTCAAATTTAAGCGCAGTGGTCGCCATTAAATTACCAGGCCTACGTCCACTTTTAAGTAGCAAGGCAATTGACTTCATGTGGCTTGTATTCATTGTATTGGAAAAAGCGCTAGTCACTGCAACTGATTTTTTTTCTTCTATACTTTCAGAGCTGATTAAGTTGGCAATGGGATACCCCCAATATCCATTATGGGTATAGCTCCGATTCATGACCAGTTCTTTCGTCTTATACGCAAAATTAATGCCTGTAAAAAGAGGGTCTCCACTCCATTGCCCAATCGCTGACTGCCAGTCAATCCCATCTACAATTCTTTTGGACTGCGTGGATCCTCTTAAATTCCACGAAAATATCCGGCCATTATAAATCACGAAATTATACAATGGACTCCCACTGGCATTTAATAAAGTGGGAATCCACTCCGCATTTGATTGTGCAACCAGCTCATCCTCGGTTACAATAGGCTCCCCTGCTATTTGTGAATTTACTAGCAAAGGGGATGTTAAAAAGAAAAATAAAAAATAGAATAATCTTAAATGCATTTGAAATTATGAGCTTCAAATGTGCAGTTAATATTCATCCCAATTTTTTCGGAAAATACTTGTAGGGCAATTGGGGTATTCAATAATATTGTTGCTAAAAATAAATGCCCAACAATAACTGCTCACTAATTTGCATAGCACTGTTGTTTATTACTAGCTATGGATATGCTCAACGCCAATATAGACAACCACAGCTATTAGTTGGGTTTTACAATTGCGAAAATTTTTATGACACCACCAATCAATTGAATGTTGCAGACGAAGATTTTCTTCCCAATAGCGAAAAAAAATATACCCAATCTATTTATGAAAATAAGGTCACAAGTTTGGCAAATGTGATTCATTCCCTGGGTATAATTGAAAATGTAAATGGCATTGCGCTTTTGGGTTTGGCAGAAATAGAAAATAAAATGGTACTCAATAAATTAATCAGCCACCCTCTGATCAAAAAATACCATTATCAATTTATTCACTTTGATTCTAAAGATATAAGGGGGGTGGATGTAGCCCTCCTTTACAATCCCGCTCAATTTATCCCCTATCAAAATAAATCATACAGTTTGACCGATCAAACGCATTTCACTACTTATGCCACCAGGGATATATTGTATGTGAAGGGTCGCTTGTTGAATGAATGGGTACATATATTGGTAAATCATTGGCCCAGTAGGCTGGGTGGTGAAAAAAAATCTTCCAGCAAGCGGATTTGGGCAAGTCGGGTTTGTAAAAAAATTATGGATAGCGTGCATTTGTTGGACCCCCTGGCAAGGTTTATGATGATGGGTGATTTTAATGATAACCCCACCAATAAAAGCATGACTCAGTTACAAATGGAGAACCCATTTTTGAAAATGTACAAAAAGGGGATCGGAAGCTTGGCTTATAATGATGCCTGGAACTTATTTGATCAAATACTGCTTTGTAAGGAATGGAAAGGCCCGAAAGCCGGAAATGTATCTAATTTTACACTAAGTAAGTACAAATCAATTGTTTATAACAATCAGGCCCTGGTGGAAAACAAGGGTCGATATGCCGGATACCCCAAAAGAACCTATGTGGGGAGCCAATACAATGCGGGGTATAGTGATCATTTCCCGGTAGCCCTCATTTTTACCCTAAAAATGACTGAAAATCAACAATAAATGCCTACCTTTGCCCTCCCAAATCAGTTTTGGCTGATTCGCTCTGGTAAAGAGTGTCCACTGGGAAAAACCAATTATTTAACCAAAAAATTCAAGTAATGAACAATTACGAATTAATGGTGATTTTCACACCGGTATTATCTGAAGAAGATTTTAAATCAACTCAGAAAAAATACCAAGACATCATCAAAGAAAATGGTGGTGACACTGTAGCCTCAAATCCTTGGGGTTTAAAATCACTTGCTTATCCTATCGATAAGAAAA